>DASXMC010000679.1:0-6704 GCA_036495885.1 Allostellaceae bacterium
TCCTTCGGCGCGCTCGGCTACGAGCACATCCATATGCATGGGATGAAGGGCTATAACGGCGTCGCGATCCTCGCCAAGGCGCCGTTCCCGAGCGTCGCGACGCGTGCCTGGTGCGAGCGCAGCGACTGCCGGCACGCCATCGTCGAGCTACCCGGCGGGATCGAGCTGCACAATATCTACGTCCCCGCCGGCGGCGACGAGCCCGACCCGGCGGTCAACCCAAAATTCGCCCATAAGCTCCAATTCCTCGACGAGCTGACCGCGTGGTTCGCCACGCACGACCGCGCCCGCAGGGCGATCGCCGTCGGCGACCTCAACATTGCGCCGCTCGAAACCGACGTCTGGTCGCACAAGCAGCTCTTGACGGTGGTCAGCCACACCCCGATCGAGGTCGAGAAGCTCGGCAAATTCCAGGCAGCCGGCGGCTTTGTCGACGCGGTCCGGCATTTCGTGCCGGCCGACCAAAAGCTCTATACATGGTGGAGCTATCGCAACCGCGATTGGGCCTCCTCCGACCGCGGCCGCCGCCTTGACCACATTTGGGTCACCCCGGCGCTGGTCGACTCGCTCAAGAGCGCGAAGGTGTTCCGCGATGTGCGCAACTGGGAGCAGACCTCCGACCATGTCCCAGTGATGGTCGAGCTGGATCCGTAGACGCTGCCCCCAATCCCACCCCGCTTATGGGGAGAGGGAGGGACCCGCGCCAACGCCGTGGGGAGGGTGAGGGGCTGTTGCCCGCACCTAGCCCCACTTGACCGATTCGGGCGCCTGACCAGCCAATTTTTGGGGTGACAGGCAAAAAAGGCGAATCGGATCAACGCCGCGTAATCGCCAAACGCTTGTAGTGTAGACCTACCGGCTTTTTTCGACAGCGCCATTTGGCGTAGGTTGGTTCGCATCATGTTCCTGCGATTCAACCGACGCTTCAAAGACGGCAAAGAGCACCGCTACTGGAATATCGTCGAGAACCGACGCTGTGCCGGTGACAGGGTGGTGCAGCGACAGGTGCTGTATCTCGGCGAGATCAATGACAGCCAGCGCGAAGCTTGGTGTCACCAGATTGAGGCCTTTGATGAGGGCAGCCAGCGGCACCGCCAGCTGGCGCTGTTTCCGGCGGATCGTGAAGTTCCGGCTTGCGCCAACGGTTACGGCGTGCAGGTGCGGCTCGATGGCATGGAGTTGCACCGCCCGCGGCAATGGGGTGCGTGCTGGCTTGCCTGCCAGCTGTATGAGCAACTGCAACTGGATCGGTTCTGGGCGGCTCGCCTGGCGGATTCGCGCAAAGGGACACAGTGGCGGCACATCCTGCAAACGCTGGTCTGTTACCGGTTAATCGATCCTGGCAGCGAGTGGCGCTTGCACCGGCAGTGGTTCGAGCAGAGCGCGATGGGCGAGCTTTTAGGTACCGATGACGCTGTGGTGGAGATCCATGCCCTCTATCGCTGCCTCGACAAATTGCTCGAGCACAAGACAGCGCTGTTCGATCACCTCAACCGGCGCTGGCGTGATCTGTTCAGCGCCCGCTTCGAAGTCCTGCTTTACGATTTGACGAGCACTTACTTTGAATCCTCGCCGCCGGGCGACGAGAACGACAAGCGTCGCTACGGCCATAGTCGCGACAAGCGCAGGGATTGTCCCCAGGTGGTGATTGCGCTGATCGTGACGCCCGAAGGCTTTCCGCTCGCCTATGACGTGCTGCCGGGGAACACGACCGATTGCACGACATTGCGCGATTTTTTGCAGAAGATCGAAGCGCAATACGGCAAGGCCGAGCGCATCTGGGTGATGGATCGCGGCATTCCAACCGAAGAGGTGCTCGCCGAGATGCGTCAGGCCGATCCGCCGGTTTCCTATCTCGTCGGCACGCCCAAGGGACGGCTTTCCAAACTGGAGCAGGCGCTGCTCAAACTCCCCTGGCAGGCGGTGCGCGAGGGGGTTGATGTCAAGCTTCTGCCGCAGCAGCAGGAGATGTACGTGCTGGCGCAAAGCCATGCGCGCATCGACAAGGAACGCGCCATGCGGCGGCGCAAGCTCAAGTGGCTATGGGCACGCCTGCAGCAGATCGCCGGCATGAAGGTGCGGCGCCGAGAGTTGTTGATGAAGCTCGGCGCCGCCCGCGCCAAGGCCCCTGCCGCCTGGCGGCTCATCGATGTTGATATTCCCCCTGCCGGCACGGCCTTCACCTTCAAGCTCAACCGCAACAAGTTGCGCGCCGTGCGCCGGCGCGAAGGACGCTATCTGCTGCGCACCAATCTGTGTGACGAGGATCCGGCCAAGCTGTGGAAGTTCTACATCCAGCTTACCGAGGTCGAGGCCGCCTTCAAAAACCTCAAGGACGATTTGCAGCTGCGCCCGATCTATCACCAACTCGAGCACCGCATCGAAGCGCACATCTTCGTCGCGTTTCTGGCCTACTGCCTGCACGTCACACTACGCGCCAGGCTCAAGCCGCTCGCCCCCGGCCTCACCCCAAGGGCGGTGCTCGACAAGCTCGCCGCCATCCAGATGCTCGACGTCCATTTCCCAACCACCGACGCTCGCACCCTGATCCTGACCCGTTACACCGAGCCCAACGCCGACCAGAAGCTCTTGCTCAAGCAACTCAAGCTCGATCTACCGTCTCAGCCGCCACCGCGCATAACCGCGCCAGCGACCTCCCAAATCCCCGCCCCCGCCCACCCGGTGTAGTGGAGACTTTGGGGGTGCCCCATTGATTCTATTCGATTTTTCTTCTCAATCGGCTAAGGCGGGCTAGCGATCTGTTGGAGCGATGCCAGGATGGCATTGAACATCTGTCGGGTGATTGATCGGGGCCGTGGTTTCCCCATATGCCGCGCCATCAGGGGCTAATCATGGTGAGCGCGTGATCACGTATTGGGTGCGACTGCGCCAGGAGGGGCATGACGGCGATTGGCAGCCCTACGAGAAAGTCCAGGCAAATTCGCCGATTGAAGCAGCCGAAATCCTCTACGGACGTCACCTAACAACCATCGGGGGTCATTTTCAGGTTCGAGCGCTGGTGAGGCAGGCCGGGCAGAGCACGGCGACTACGCTTTACGATTGGTCTCACTGACCCACAGCCCAATTGCTCGATCGAACGCCGCCAGTACCGGATCGACCGTCAGCTGATGGTCATTGAAGCGAGCGATGCATTCGGTGCGCATTGCGACTTCGAGCCGTCGTATAGCTGGGACGAATGACGGGTCAAAGCATTCTACCCCCGTCGCCTCTAACGCCCCGATGGAACACCATGCGACGGCCTCCGCGGATCGCGCATCCACGAGTTGATTGCCATCAGCATCGCGGGCTATGGCGGCGCGGCACCAGCCGCGCTGAATGAAATTTCGCGCCCGGATCAGGAGCGTGGTCGTCTCGTCGAGCGGGGTAGTGTGCGGCCAGTTGGTCTGATCGAGCGGCATGTCCATCGTCCTCTCGATTCGTCGATTACCATCTGAGGCTTCCTAGGACCGAATATGGTGATCACGATCTGTTCCCTCAAATCGTCATGGATGGCGCGAGGTAGATCGATCTAACTCCAACCGACCTCTGGGCATGCGATCAGGGATTGATGGCCGCCGGTCCATCCCGCAGGGCATTCGCTCTCCCTGCACCGGCTTTTCGGACATAGGGCCTTGCTTCGCTTGGTCATGACCGTATTGTAGAACAATATAGGAACATTGTGCTAGTCTCCCGAGGAGGCCACAATATCTGTTTTTTCGAGTTCCCCGAAGACGTCCGATGGAACGACGAGCGCGATTGCGTCGAGTTCTCCGTCATCCTGCGACCCTACGAGGCACGGCACGAATTGGCCGACGCATTTTCCAAGGACCCAGCGCCCGACACCCGAGCGGTGCATCGAGGCGTTCCACCCACAGTGCACCCGGTCATGCCCTCACAGCGGTACCAGCTTGATCGTCGTCGGCCTCGCCTCGGGAGCGATCATCGGGTTTACCCACTGAGCGCCGTGCCGCACGTATTTGCTGCGATAGTCTGCGTCGATCCTGCCATGGACGGCGGGGTCGGCGTCGTCGAATCGAACCGCTTTTCGGACGCCACCAGCGCTGATTTCCCCTTCGCGGCTTCGGAGCGCTGCGCGATACCAAGCAGCACGGTCTCCATAGCCGGAGCGGATGTAAAGAGCATCACCGTCGCGGACCACCCAGATCGTCACGGGCTTGCGCGACGTGCCGTCCGCCCGCCGCACGGTAATGTCCAGTTCGTCAGCTTCGCCGATCTTGTCGAGTTCGTCAGTCGTCCAATCCGTCATTCGCGTTGCTCCGATCCGAAGGCTGACCGGCCAAGTATTCTTCCTCGCTAACCTTCTCCAGCTGGGTGACCGGCGAGGCTTCCTGTATCGCCGACGACATTGTGCTTGAGGGCGGGACGAAGGGTCACGGCAGCCGGTTCTTTCGATTGCGCATGAGCGAACTCGTTTGCGCCTGGATCATCTTTCACGGCGTCAGCCCGGAGAGGGCAAATGGCGGCCGCGGCGACACTCGTTCCCGGTCAATTTCGTTAATCGTCTTCAATTGATCAACCGCCCCGGAGAGAGGTTGCCATCCTCTGACTTCGGTACCCCGAACTAAACCGACGGTCTATTCAATTCGGCGAAACTCCTGAACGCGCGGGTACCCGGCCACGACATGAGGTGCATTAGGGGCGTCGACCGATGGCGCTTCCCCGAACAGCGCCTTGGATTCGACCGCGACCGCAAGCCTGCCGAATTGCCAGAAGCCGTACCGTGTTGCGACATCAGTGATCCTGGTTTCTCCGGGAGTGCTTCTGATGCAGCGCTCGCCGCATCATGGGCATCCGCCGCAGCATCAGGCGAAAATCGCTGTAGGAGGTTTCATACTCCGTGACCGGGAACAAAGCATACAACACGCGTGCCTTCGGGAAATTCCAGGCCCTAATTCGGTTTACGCTATAAAAATAACCCCTCTTCCCGTGGGGTTAACCCGATCCCACTCACGGCTGAATCACTCATCGGGAAGGTCTTGCGGCTACCCTGTCAAAGTTGGCGCCGCGCCCCGCGCTGGATCGGTCCGGGCGGCGGCCGAAATGTTTTTATCGGCGATTTCCGTGTCCTAAACGCGAGGGCGTGATGTGGCGCTCGAGGGTGGTGAAAGCGTCAGTAATTGCTCCGCAGCGGACGGACAAGTCGTCGTCGTGGGAGGTAGAGCCGGCCGCAATGATGAAATCGTCGAATCGATGAGCGGCCTGACGAGACTCGGCAGCGGCGACAAGCTGGGTCCCCATCCATTTCCGAACGTAGCTGGTTCTCATAGGGGACACGCCGCAATAGTGAGCGGCGCCAATCAAAAAGCCGGCCCGGGCTGAGCGGTCATCGCGATGAGGACTGTTGCCGAAGCGAAAACGATATTGCGGAACATGATCATCTCCCAGGGACCACGCGGGTCACCAGCAGCATGCCGGCGTCATGGAGCGCATGAGGAACGCGATAGCCGGCTAGGCGGCCCACGCCAGTCGGTGCTCGTCAGGAGTTCCCATTGCGACGCGCAGAGCGTCGCGGCCGCGCGAAAGGCGCGATCGGATCGTGCCGACGGGGACGCCGACGACCGCTGCGGCCTCGTCATAGGACATGCCTTCGAGCCCGATCAGTAGGATTACTTGCCGCTGCTCTTCTGCGATCTGTCCCATCGCGCGGTCGAGTTCGAACAGCGTCTGGCTTGCGCTCGGGTCAGTCGTGGCAACGATGGCATCGGGGACATTCTCGATATCAACTGCTGTCCCTTCGCGCACGCCACGCCGCACGTCGTTAACCCGCAGATTGTGCAACATGGTGAACAGCCAAGCGCGGAGGTCGGTATCGGGCTCCCACAGGTGCTCTTTATCTAGTGCGCGCACCACTGTGTCCTGCACAAGGTCATCAGCACGATCCGGATCCCGCGTCAGCGCGAAGGCATAGCGTCTCAACCGAGGGATCTGCACTTCGATCAGTTCGCGAAACTCGGCCATAACGAATCTCCACTTAGCGCGGCGCGTTGCCGGCGAATGAGAAGACCGTAACGGGTGGTTGTATCTGCTTAATGTATGTTTTGTACCGCTTGGTAATGATTTGTAAGGAACCGAAAACCGTTCCCCGGGGAAGCCAGGGTAAAGGCGGTCGTTAGCCGCGAGCTCGGGCTCGGTCATTACGAGGGGCGAGGGTGGCGCGGCATAGGCAACGTCGTACAGTGCGAGAAACGCCGGCCGGCCATCAGGCGGCCTTCCGGCGCCGCCGCTGGACGCGTTTGAGGGCAGGGCGGCCTGGCCCGTTTCGCCGATCACGTTCGCCCCTCGGCGAGCAATGGGGCGGTTCAGCGGTTCAGATGGATGCCGATCTGGGACAATCGCTGCAACTGACACGCCGGCGCGGTGATAACCCGCCCCGAAGCGGCGTCGAGCCGCGCTACTCCGCTTCTGTGGATTTCCCGCCGCCGTGACGCCAGCCAGAGCGAGCCGGCGAGGCGCGCTCCGCTGTTTGTTTTTTTCAAATCTTGCATCTAGTTTAATGCCGTGCTCAAAAACGAGCTGACTGCGATCAACCAGTATTTCCTGCACGCGCGGATGCTTAAGCATTGGGGCATTACAAGCTCGGCGAGTACGAGGACAAAGAGTCGCTGGACGAGATGAAGCATGCCGACAAACTG
This sequence comes from Allostellaceae bacterium, assembly GCA_036495885.1. Classification (GTDB taxonomy): domain Bacteria; phylum Pseudomonadota; class Alphaproteobacteria; order ATCC43930; family CGMCC-115725; genus AP-15. The sequence goes on from DASXMC010000679.1 coordinate 6,654, forward strand.
CCGCCTAACCTGCAAGATCTCGACAGCTAATCGGTGGAAACGTGTTGGAAC
>DASXMC010000680.1:0-2507 GCA_036495885.1 Allostellaceae bacterium
TCGCATCAAGGACGACGAGACGCGACGCGTCGTTATCCGCGCCTACAACATCGTCTCAGCCGATTATTTCCGCGCTTTCAGCGACCGCATGACCTCGGCGGCGATCATTCCGATGCACACGCCGGAGGAGGCGATCGAGGAACTCGAATTCGTTACCAAACAGCTCGGCTCGAAGGTCGGGATGTTTGGCAGCAACCTGCCGCGGCCGGTCTCGTCCGCTGCGGCAGAGGATGAAGAGTCGTGCCGCTTCACGGTGTGGCACGATGTGCTCGGCATCGACAGCCCGTATGACTATGACTCGGTCTGGGCGAAGTGCGTCGAGCTCGGCGTTGCACCGACTTTTCACAGCGGCAGCAGCAGCCAGGGATTGCGCCTGTCGCCGACCAACTTTGTATACAATCACATCGGCCATTTCGCCGCCGCCGGTCATGCCGTCGCCAAAGCGATTTTCCTCGGCGGCGTAACCCGTCGTTTCCCGCAGCTTAATTTCGCCTTTCTCGAAGGCGGCGCCGGCTGGGGTGCCCAGCTGTTCGGTGATCTGATCGAGCACTGGGAGCGGCGCAACGCCAAGGCGCTCGAACGTATGGATCCGGCAAAGCTCGATCGCAAGCTGTTGATGGACCTGGTCGTCGAGCATGGTTATACCGACATGGCCGACGCGCTGCGAGAGCGCGACGGTTATCCGAACCCTGAGGCGCATCTGACCGGCGGGCGCGATGAGCTCGACGATTTCGCCGCCTGCAAGATCGCCCGCAAAGAGGATTGGATCGACCTTTATGCCAAGCCCTACTATTTCGGCTGCGAGGCCGACGACCGGATGAACGTCTGCGCCTTCAGCCGCGCCAACCCGTTTGCGGCCCAACTCAACGCGATCTACAGCTCCGACATCGGGCATTTCGACGTGATCGACATGCGTGACCCATTGCCCGAGGCCTGGGAGCTGGTCGAGGACGGTCTGATCACCGAGGATAATTTCCGCGACTTCACCTTCGCCAATGCAGTGCGGCTGTGGGGCACGCAGAACCCACGTTTCTTCGAGGGCACGGTCGTCGCGAAAGAAGCGGCTGAGTTGCTTGCGCAACCGACGCTGCGCGCCGCTGCCGAATAACCCGGGCGGCAGGGGCCGGTGCGCCGTCCGAGAGCAACTAGCGGCGTCAAAATCCTTCAGTTGGCGAGACTTGCTCTCACGCGGGCCGGTTGGACGTGCTCGCCCAGCGTGCCATGCGTCAGCGCCAGGGCCGACACCGCTCCGACAAGCGCCAGGGCACCCGCGACGACAAAAGCCGTGTCGAAGCTGCCGGTCGCGGCGACGACATAGCCGGTAACGATCGGCGCCAGCAGACCGAAGGTGTTGCCGCCGAGAACAAGAAAGGCGAAAGCGCGCCCGGCGTCGCTTGGCGAACGCAGCAAATCACTGACCAAGGCGCCGTTGGCGGCCGGCCCGACATGGGCGCACGATACCGTGATCGTGATCAGGGTGATGACCGCAGCCAGAGACTGGACAAACGGGATCAGCAGGCCTGCCGCCATAAAGAGCAGGCTCAGCGCCACCAGATAGCGGCGCTTGCCGCCGCGCACCGCCTCGGCCGTCAGCAGCCGATCGCCAGCCCAATTGGCCACGATGCCGACCACCAGAGCGACGAGAAACGGGATCGACGTGTAGATGCCGGAACCCAGCATCGACAAATGCCGTGCGGTCTGCAGGTAATTGGGCAGCCAGGAAATATAGAGATAGCCCGTGTAGACGAGGCACCCCTGCGAGATGAACAGCCCCCACATCGCCGGACAGCGGATCAGCCCGAGATAGCCGACACCGTCGTGGCTCGGCGGCGCGATGCCGGCGGCGCGCCCGGCAAGAATGTGCTCCCGCTCGGCTTGCGGAAGCCATCGGGTCTTTTCCGGTGTCGAGACTAGTGCCGCCCAGACTGCCACCCAGACAAAGCCGATTGCGCCGGTGATGATGAAGGACCAGCGCCATGACATGGTGTGGATCAACCAGGCCACGGCTGGCGCACCGAGTGCAAGCCCAAGACTGGAGCCACCTGAGATCACGGCAATGGCGGTACCGCGCTCGTCATAGGGCGACCAGACCCGCACGCTGCCATAGGAAATCGGAGCGTGGGGTGCTTCGCCAATGCCGATGCCGAGACGAACAATCAGCATCATGACGAAATTACCGACCATTCCGGTCGCCATCTGCGCCGCCGACCACACCGCAACGGCGATCGGCGCCATGGCGTGTGTGCCCCAGCGGTCAATCAACCGCCCGCCGGGTAGCATCATCAGCACATAGGCCCACAGGAATGAGGAGAACAAATAACCGAGCGCGACCGGCGACAGCCCGAATTCGTGCGCGATCGGCTTGCCCGCCACCGACATATTAACGCGATCGAGATAGGCAATGCCGCTGAACAGGAACAGCAGAAAGAACACCCAATAACGGCGCCGGGTCAGTTTCATCAATGAGTTCCTCCTCTCTTCTGCCGCTTCTGCGTAGCGGTATTATC
>DASXMC010000681.1:0-1583 GCA_036495885.1 Allostellaceae bacterium
GACATCATCGAGCCCAGCCCGGTGAACTGCATCGCCAGCCGGTGCCGCTCTGCGATCCCGTTCAGCCGGGCGCGCAAATCGTCACCCGATCGGTTCAGCGCTCGGGCGCGCTCGGGTGTATAGATCTCGGTCAGGCCGACATAGCCGGCGTTCATCGTCAGCGCATTGTTATTGAACGTGCCGGCGTGCTGAAAAGCATCCGGGCGGCGCGGGTCGAACCGCTCCATGATGTCGGCCCGGCCACCAAAAGCGCCAAAGCTCATGCCGCCGCCGACATATTTTCCCAATGTCGTCAGGTCAGGAAGGATGCCGTGCACCTCCTGCAAGCCGCCGGGGGCGAGGCGCGAGGTCATCACTTCGTCAAAGATCAGAAATGCCCCAGTCGCATCCGCGAGCTCGCGCAATCCGGCGAGAAAGGCGCGCTCGGCCGGAATGCAGCCGGTCGTCCCCTGCATCGGCTCGACCAGGATCGCCGCGAGATCGGCACGGTGCGGCCGGACCAGTTCCAGGGCCGCGTCGAGATCGTTGTAGCGGCCGATCAAATAGTCGAACGGCGCGTTGATCGCACTGCCATGGCCGCGAAAGTAGAAAACGCCGCCATGATAGCCGCCGCCGAACACCAAAATCTTGGAGCGGCCGGTAATGGCGCGGGCGGCGCTGACGGCGGTCAGATTGGCCTCGGTCCCGGAATTCGTGAACCGCACCAGTTCAATTCCGGGAAAGCGGGCGCATACCGCGGCGGCAAACCGCGCCTCGGCCTCGTTGTGGGCGCCCAAATTGAGACCGTAATCAAGCGCCTCGGTAATTGCCCGGCGGATCGCCGGGTGCGAGTGGCCGAAAATCCCGGCGGTGAATTCACTCAGGAAATCCGAGTATTGGTGACCATCGAGATCCCACAGCAATGCGCCGTCGCCGCGCGCGATCGTCAGCGGGAACGGACTGACGTAGATCGAGGCCCGGGTATTGCCGCCGGGCATTGCGGCGCACGCGGCGCGGTGCTGGGCGAGGCTCTTTGGGTTCGCGGCGCGGTATTGCTCCTCGGCTTCGGCGAGCGCCGCCGCGAGATCGATATTGCGGGCGTGGGTCATGGTCATCGACAACGACTCCCGGTGGCGAACGATATCGGTTATGCGCTGGCGGCGCACGAGATTGCTTGTTCCGTGCCCTTCCGGTAATGCGCCTCTACGCCTTCCTCAAAACCGGCGAAACCACCCGCCCCGCGGGCTTTGCTCAGCCCATGCCCGAAACTGAGGAAGGCTCGATTTCGTACATGATGCGAACTTCGCCGGGCTGGCGGAACGGGTAGGTGTCCTTGCCGAGATATTTTTTGGTAAGCTGGTCGATGTGCGCGTCGGCGCCGGCTTCGGTTGCCGAAGTCACGCGGCCCCGGATCTGAAGATAGCGGTAGGGATTGTCGGGATCCAATATCGCCATTGCGACCGGAGCACCCGGCTTCAGGTTGCGCGCCTTTACCCGCCCTTTGGCGGTGTTCACGCGGACCTTCCCGCCGACATAGTCGAACCAGACCGGGGTGACCTGCGGCGTGCAGGTCCGCGTGAACACCGCCAAAGGGCGGGTAAAGG
>DASXMC010000682.1:0-2698 GCA_036495885.1 Allostellaceae bacterium
ACGCCGACCAGCGGCTTGCCCACCAGCGTCACCCGGTAGAGCTGGCGGTCGAAATCGGATTCGAAGATGTCGGTTGGCGCGAGGTGCACCGTCGAGCGATTGTCCCAAAACGCGATGTCACCCTCGTTCCACTTGAAGCGCACGGTGTATTCGGGGCGCGTGATGTGCTCCCACACGATTTCGAGGATTTTCTGGCTTTCGCGCGGCGTCAGCCCGACGATCGATTTGAGGAATGACGGGCTGACATACAGGATGCGCTCGCCGGTCTCGGCATGCACGGTCACGATCGGGTGCTCGGTTTCAAGTGCGCGCCGCTTCACCCGATCTTTGTACTCGTCGCTGCGGCTGGTCTCACCGCGATTGCCGAACTGGTGGATGCCGCGGAGCCCGTCGACAAAGGCGCGCATGGTCGGCGACAGCGCCATATAGGCGGCGTTCAAGTTGGTCCAGAACGTGTCGCCGCCGTAGGGCGGGATCGTGACGCCGCGCAGGATCGAGGCCATCGGCGGGTTAACCGCGGCGGTGATGTCGGCGTGCCAGCCGGTCCACGGCGTCACCATTTGCGCCTTGCGGTTTTCGTTGGCGAGCCGGTTCTTGGCGACTGAATAGATTTCGGGATAGTCCTCGAGATGCCCGAGCACGGCGTGACCGATCGTCGGCTCGCCGAATTGCCGCGCCATCGCAACATGCTGCGCATGATCGAGATGCTGGTTGCGAAAGAAGACGACCTTCCATTTCAGGAAGGCGTCGCGCACCTCCTTCACCTGCTGCTGTGGCAACGGCTTGGTCAGATCGACACCGCGGATTTCCGCACCGATATGCAGGGTCAGCGGTACGATTTCGATGCTTGGCGGCGTCAGTTGGGATAGCGACATCTTTTGTTTCCTCCACTCGAGGCGGACGGGCCGATCAGCTTGGCATTAGAGTGCGCAATCAACCCCCTTGTGCATAAATAGGGCGAAGGTCAGAACAGGTAAGCGTCGTGATAGCGGCGTAGACGATGGTGCTGGTGACCTACGAGATGCAGTTCGCCGGCAAAATGTCGTGCAATGCGGACTAGCATTCTCTGAAGAATTCATTCGCCGGTCCAGGGCGGAGCCCCCCGCTCTTCCCTCACTCCAGCAGCGCCACGATCCAATCCACGCCAGGGCTTCACACTCTACCATGAACCGGTGTTGGCCATGCTGGTCCAGGGTTCTGCAGGCACCAGCGCTTCGCCGGCCTGCAAGAGCTCGATGGAGATGCCGTCCGGCGTGCGGATAAAGGCCATGCGGCCGTCACGCGGCGGGCGATTGATCGTCACGCCGCGGGCGATAAAGGCGTTGCAGGTGTCGTAGATATTGTCCACGGCGTATGCGAGATGTCCGAAATTGCGGCCGCCGGTATAGGGCTCGGGATCCCAATTGTAGGTGAGCTCCAAGGCAGCCGCCTCGTCGCCGGGGGCGGCGAGGAACACGTTAGTGTAGCGGCCTTTCTCGTCCGGACGGCGGCGGATCTCGCGCAGGCCGAGCACCTCGAAGAAGGCGATGCTGTCCTCCAGTGAACTGATGCGGATCATGGTGTGCAAATATTTGGTCATGGGTGTCCTCCGGTCAGCCTGTTCATGGCGGCGCGGCAAACGCGTCGCGGTGCGGTGATAGGGATGGTCTGGATGGCCACCAGGATCATCCAAGTCGGCTGATACCACAAAAGCGAAACGTCCACTTTGAAGATAACCGAGATTCGGCGCAACTACCGCCTTGGGCGCGAAGGTGGCATCGACCTGTCGCAGGAACTACGCCCCCTCTCCGGCGGTGAACAGCGACGGACCGTCAAAATACGGATGTGACGGATCGTCGAAAACGCCAGCGACTCGACGATGCGCCGCAACCGCAATAACCTGACTCGCCGCTGGAGCGAGGGGGATTCGAACCCCTGGTCCCCCGTGAGAAGGGACGGCGCCTTTCGAGACTACCCCGATCGACCTCTCCGGCCCATTTTGCTCAAGCGAGAAAAAGCGACTCCCTCGCGAGAGGGACCGAGAGTTCGAAACCCCTCCGCCAGCCAGTCTGTCTCACTAGCGAATTTCGCGGCTGCAGGCGATGCGACCCCAAGACGCCGGCCCTTCCCGCGTTTGGCGAGGGCAGCTTCGACTTCGTGCTGTCGTGGAACGTGATCCATCACGGCACGCTGGGCGATGTCGGGCGTCGCCTCGCGGAGATCTGGCGGGTGCTGAAGCCCGGTGCGTTATACCGGGGCACGATGCTGCCGACCCGCAACATCAATTACGGCAGGGGCCGCGCCAGGGGCCGCGCCGTCGCATCCGACACTTTCGTCGTCGACACGGCGAGCCAGGATTGACGACGCGAGAGCCCGTACACCCACCGGCGGAGGTATAGCTGCGGGGCGGCGCTTTCCTCAGAGCTTCTCGATCAGCTCCATCTGCGCGCCGTCGGGTGCGGCAACCCAGCACACGTGCCGACCGTTGTTAACGCGCTCCTCGAGGAGCTGCGCGCCGTTCTTCTTAAGGTTCGCGAGGGCGCCGGCGTAATCGTCGGTCTCGATCGCGATGTGCTCAATGCCGACGTGCTGCTCATGGTTCTGGTCGGGGTTGATGGTCGTCACGTTGAGCTGCACGCCGTGCAGGTCGAGCTGGCAGCCGCGGCCGGGAGTTTCCCGCTTCACGGTCGCCCCGAAATTGTCGATGTAAAACTTTGCG
>DASXMC010000683.1:0-4586 GCA_036495885.1 Allostellaceae bacterium
CGTCAGGAAATGACCGCGACCGTGGCAGGACCACTGTCGCAACTCCACGGTGCCTGTTTTCCCGATGATCCGTGGCCGCAGCAGGCGATGTCGGAGATCATCGTGATGCCCGGGGTCTTCGGCCGAATCGCCTACGCTTCCGAGGGGACCGGGACCGCGTCGGTGAGCGGCTTGGCGCTGGCTCATTGTCTTGGCCCAGAATGCGATCTTCTCACTCTCGGGGTCGTCCCGGCGAGACGGCGAACCGGAATTGGCCGGACCTTGCTCGCCGCGATCATCGGAGAGGCGCGGGAGCACGGCGCACACACCCTGTTTCTCGAAGTAGCCGAGGACAACCGTGCCGCCCGTGCTTTGTACGCTGCCTGTGGCTTTGTACAAATCGGGCGACGCTCCAATTACTATCGCCGTCGCTCGGGGCTTGCCGACGCTCTCGTCCTTCGCCTACTGCTGGCGACTTGAGTTTGCGGTGGTCGGCTTTCCACCTGATCCGCCGCGATCAATTGATCACTGATGCTGCACCGAGATGACAAGAAATCGGTCGTCGGCCCGATTGCTTCTCGCCTAAGTGTTACTTATATTCGGAGACGAGGCGTAGCGTAGGGCTCGTGAAATGACCAACCCCGATCAAAACAGTGACTTGCTAGCACTGACGACAGAAATCGTCGCGGCGCACGTATCCAACAATACAGTTGCGGTCGGTGATTTGCCGACGCTGATAAACCAAGTCTATCATTCTTTGGTCAATATCGGCAGCCTACCGGCGGCTCCTCCAGAGCGGCCGCAACCTGCGGTGCCCCTGAAGAAGTCGGTCAATGCCGACTATATCGTCTGTCTTGAAGACGGCAAAAAACTCAAAATGCTCAAGCGCCATTTGAAGACGGCGTACAATATGACGCCGGAAGCCTATCGCGAGCGCTGGGGATTGGCCCCGGACTATCCGATGGTGGCGCCGAATTATGCACGTCAGCGCAGCCGGCTGGCCAAGGAGATCGGTCTGGGGACTCGGGCGCGGCGGACCCGAGCATAAGTGCCGCGTACCGCCGAGCCGATGCTTACGGTTTTTGCGCGAGGCATTATCCCCATCGTAGGCTCGCGTCGAGCTTTGCGCTACTGTGCCGCAGCGAAGCTCGTAATGGAGACGCGATGATTTCGCGGCTGGAACAGCTCTGTGTCGATAAGGGGCTAAAGATGACCGACCAGCGCCGGGTCATCGCACGCGTCCTTTCCGAGTCAGCCGATCATCCGGATGTCGAACAGGTCTATCGGCGGGCCACCGCCATCGACCCGCATATCAGCATCGCGACCGTCTATCGGACCGTTCGGCTGTTCGAAGAGGCCAATATCCTCGCCCGCCACGATTTCGGCGACGGCCGTTCGCGTTACGAAGAGATGCCGAGCGCCCATCACGACCATTTAATCGATCTGCAATCCGGACGAGTGATCGAGTTCCGCAACGAGGAGATCGAAAAGCTGCAGGAATTGGTTGCCGACACGCTCGGCTACGAACTCGTGGGTCATCGCCTGGAGCTCTACGCTGTTCCCCGCCCGGCCAAGACTGCGCGCGGGATCGAATGATCCCTCTGCCGGGTTTGGTCGTGGCGCTACGGGCCCGCTCCTCGGTGGGGATAAGGACGGCGCCCGGGTGCTCCCAGCCGGTTCGGCAACCCGGTCGTCGATAGTGATCGAAGGCACCGCATTTGCACTGGGCCAGGTGACGGCCGGACTGAATTCGGCGGCGCCCCGGATCGTCGACATCCGGTCCGGACCGCTACAGGTCAGGTTAGCCGAAAGCGAAGCCGATATCGATGCAGCACAGGCGCTGCGTTATCGCGTGTTCTATGAGACGTTGGGCGCGCGCGCGGCCGTCGAGACCCGGCAGTTACGCCGTGATTGCGACCGCTTCGATGCGTGCTGCGACCACCTGCTCGTGCTCGATCACAGTCGTGGAAACGGGCGCGGGAGGGGGCCCGAGATCGTCGGCACCTATCGACTGATCCGGCGCGAAACCGCAATTGGGCTCGGCGGCTTCTATTCCGCCGGCGAGTTTGATATCAGCCCGCTCCTCGCCCACCCTGGCGAAATCCTCGAACTCGGCCGCTCATGCGTCGACGCCGCCTACCGTCAGCGATCGGCGGCGCAATTGTTGTGGAGCGGGATTGCGGCTTACGTCTTTCACTATAACATTGATTTGATGTTCGGGTGTGCCAGTCTGCCCGGCACCGACCCCGAAATCCTGGCGGTACCGCTGTCCTATTTGCATCATTTTCACCTCGCCGCCCCGTCATTGCGGGCGCGGGCGCTGGAGGATCGCTACGTCGAGATGTGCCGTCTGCCGCTTTGCGAGTTTGATCCGGTGCGCGCTTCCGGCGGCCTGCCACCGCTGGTCAAGGGATATTTGCGTCTTGGCGGCTTTGTCGGCGAGGGCGCGGTGATCGATTGCGACTTCAACACGACCGACGTCTGCATCGTCGTTAAAACCGATCTCGTCACCGAAAAATATTCTCGCCATTACGTGCGCCAGGCCAAGGATTGCAAGGATAGTTGGGCAGGGGCCGGATGGACGTCCTGAGGGCATGGGTTCGCTGTCGCTGAGGCTCGCGCGTATCGCGCTGTATCTCGTCTGGACCCTGAGCCTGATGCCGGTGCAGGGGCTGGGCTTAGTCCTGGGGCGGCCCTGGACGCGTACATTTCCCGCGTTTTATCATCGCTGGTGCTGCCGAATACTGGGGTTCGAAGTACGCGCGATCGGGTCGCCGACGGCCCGGCGGCCGGCGCTGTTTGTGTGCAACCATGTTTCCTATACAGATATCGCTATTCTCGGATCGCTAATCGCAGGCTCCTTTGTCGCCAAGACCGAAGTCGCCCGCTGGCCGCTTTTTGGCTGGTTGGCCAAGCTGCAGCGGACGGTTTTTGTCGATCGACGGATGCGCACCACCGCCTCTCAGCGTGACGCGATCACGGCGCGGCTTGCGGCAGGTGATGCGCTGATCCTGTTTCCGGAAGGGACCAGCAGCGATGGCAATCACATACTCCCGTTCAAAAGCGCTTTGCTCGGCGCCGCCGAAGCGATGCAAGCGATCGAGCCGGTGGCGATCCAGCCGGTTTCGATCGCCTATACGAGGCTCGACGGCATTCCCCTCGGCCGGCTGCTTCGGCCGTATTTCGCATGGTACGGCACCGCCGAGCTCGCACCTCACTTGTGGAGCATGATCGGGCTGGGCACGGTCGAAGTGGTCGTCGAATTTCATCCTTTGACCTATTTTGCGGACTGCGGCTCGCGCAAGGCACTGGCGCAGTATTGTCAGGCCCGCGTTGCCGCCGGCGTTGCCGGGGCGCTTTGCGGACATCCGCAACCGGCGCCGGAGCCACCGGCGCTTGAGCCGAACGCGGCGATAGTCCCGGCATAACATGCGTCATTTATCCTGCGCTCTGCTTCAGAGAGACTCAGAAAGGGAGCGAATGTGACCAAGCGCGTCTTTATCGCGACCTATGGCTGCCAGATGAACGTTTACGATTCCGCACGCATGGCCGATTTGTTGGCGCCGCTCGACTTTGAACGGGTTGACAGCCCCGAAGACGCCGATCTCGTCATCCTCAACACCTGCCATATCCGCGAGAAGGCGGCGGAGAAGGTGTTTTCCGAGCTGGGCCGGATCCGCGCGCTAAAGCTGCGCAGGGCGCGAGGAGGCAACGGCGACCTGCTGATCGCGGTAGCCGGCTGCGTCGCCCAAGCCGAGGGCGTGGAAATCCGCCGCCGAGCCCCGTTCGTTGATCTCGTGTTCGGCCCGCAGGCCTACCACCAGCTTCCGGAGATGATAGCAAGAGCGCAGCGCTGCGGCGGCGGGATTATCGATACGAGCTTTCCTGCCGAACCCAAATTCGACTACCTGCCGCGCCCACGGTCGAGCCAGGGCGCGACCGCATTCCTGACGGTGCAGGAAGGTTGCGACAAGTTTTGTACTTTCTGCGTCGTGCCCTATACCCGAGGTGCCGAATATTCGCGTCCGGCGGCGCAAATCCTCGACGAAGCCCGCCACATCGCCACCGACGGCACGCGCGAGATCACATTGCTCGGGCAAAACGTCAACGCGTATCATGGCGAGGGCCCGGACGGAGAGGAGTGGGGCTTAGCGCGACTGATCCGGGCGCTTGCCGCACTTCCCGGGCTCGACCGCATCCGCTACACCACCTCGCACCCGCACGATGTCGATGACGGGCTTGTCGCGGCCCATCGCGACGTCCCGCAGCTGATGCCGTTTCTGCATCTACCGGTGCAAAGCGGTTCTGACCGCGTGCTGACCGCGATGAACCGGCGCCACAGGGTCAAGGACTATCGGCGCATTGTCGAGCGGCTGCGCGCGGCGCGGCCGGATCTGGCGCTGTCGACCGATCTGATTGTTGGCTTTCCGGGCGAAACCGAAGCGGATTTCCGCGCCACACTCGATCTTGTCGGCGAGATTTGCTTTGCTCAGGCGTTTTCATTCAAGTATTCGCCGCGGCCTGGCACCCCGGCAGCGACCATGCCGGACCAGGTGCCGGATCGGGTCAAGACCGAGCGGCTCGCCGAGCTGCAGACGTTGCTAGCG
>DASXMC010000684.1:0-2095 GCA_036495885.1 Allostellaceae bacterium
AGGATCGCAGCGCCATTCGCCGGCTGGGGCCGATGCTCGGCCTCCTGGGCGGCGTTGGCGGCCGCCTGCAGCGTGCGCTCGTGGTAGGTATAGCCGATTGCGGCCGCTACGAGACAAGCGCCGCCGACGCCGATCATGATCGGTACCCGGTTGAGCCGGCGCACGCCCCGGCCGCGGCGCGGCGTCGGAGCTAGCATTACCGGCGAGCGCTCGGGCCCGTCCGGGCCGAAAGTGCTCATGAGCTCTGTCCCGCTTCCTGCCGAACCATAAAGGGTCCCCCGGTCTGCAGGCCACCCGCAGTGTTGCGAACAAAAAAGCGCGATCCTTCGGTTCGGTCGTTGATCGCTATGCGGACCAGTTCGCCACCCTCGAGCGGGGTCACCCAATAGCGCAAATGGTGCACAACTCGTGCGCCAGCAGCCTGCTCGCCGGCGATGGCAAACCCTTGGCTCCGCAGCGCCGCCGCGAAGGCCGGAGTAAGCGTGTTATCGGCTTGCGCCGCCGGCGTGGGGTCGAGAGCAAGGGTGGTCGACGCGGCAGGAAGCTCGCGCGCGACGAACTCGGCCATGCCGGCGGCCAGCACCTGGGCGTCGCCCGGCGCCGCAACCCCGTCGACATAGGAGCCGCCGATCGCACAGGCGGCGAGGGCGCCCGCGATCCCGAGCCAGAGGACAAAGCGCAGTGTAGGATTCATCGCGCGCCATGCCGGGTAATGACGACGCGGGTCTGCCCGCTGCCGACGCCGGAGATCAGCTCGGCGTGATCGAGCACACGGTCGACGACGTAGCGATCGCCGACCATGCGGTAATTGACCATCTGCGGATCGCCGCTCGCGAACCAGCCGCCGTCACTGTCGAGAGCGACGAGAGCGGGCGCCGCCGAAAAACCGATCGAGCGGGGAAACTCGATATAGGTCTTGGCACCGTCGGTGTAGACTCGCACTGGCCGCCACGGCGGATCGTCACCGCTCAATTGAAACCCGAAATCGAGATTCGCGACATTCTCGCCGGTCGGCAATGTGTCGGCGGCGGCGCCAAAGGCCGCGGCCTGCCGGTAGGCGGCCCATTGCCGCTGCATGTCGTCGGGATAGTTGAAGGCGACGAGCGGCATCCACTCCGATCGCGTCGACACGAGCTTGATCGCATAAGTCCGCCGGTCGGTCGCGATGTCGAGGCTGGTGACAAGACCGGCGTCAACCGGCTTGACGATCAGATGCGTGGTCCGGCTGCTGCCATTGCCGCTGATCGACGGCGAGATTTTCCAGCGCACGCTGTCGCCGACCTCGACATCGTGCACGATCTCGCCCGGCTGCAGTGCCAGGTTGCAGACTTGTAGCGGCGCGCAGACGATCGTCGGGAGCGTGGCGCCGTAAAGGAAGCGAACGACGCCGTCCTCCCCACGCTGGGGCATCTCGGCGCGGTTGCGCCAGCGCCGCGCCAGAAACACGGCGTGCCGCTCCTTGGCATCGAGCGGCGCCGATGGTGACAGCAGATGCACCGCGGGCGGCATTGCCGCTACCGCCCCGGCAGCGGTCTTCGTTGCGAGGGCTGGGGTCGGGACCGCAGGCGGGGCCGCCGTCACAGCGGCGGCGGCCGACGCCGTAGCTGCCGGGACTATTGCCGGCACCTGCGTCGGTGTCTGGGCGTAACCCAAGGCGGGAAGCCCGGCCAATACAACGACGATCGTGTAATTCATGCTATTTCTTTGGGGAAATTACTCGCGTGTGGTCCAGTCGAAGGCCTCGACGTAAAGACCGGTTGGATTGACGAGAATGGTCGTGTCGTCGGTCGGCGGATTGACGCTGACGGTCACTGTCGCCTCCCAATGCTGCTGGGCTTCGAGCACGCCCCCGCGGCTGCGCCGGTCTTCGCGCCACTCAATGCGCCAGGTGGTGGCGGAGAGCGGCAGCACCGATTCGACGTCGATGCCGACAGTGTCGCTGGCGCCCCGCTTGAACGGATCGTTCTGCGAGAACCACTCGTTGATCTCGCGGTCCGCGGCGCCGTTGCGATCAACCATCGCGTAGGCCTCGGTGATCAGTTTCCGCTCGGCGGCGACGTCGACATAGACTGAGCGCACCTCGGTGATCCAGCGG
>DASXMC010000685.1:0-8129 GCA_036495885.1 Allostellaceae bacterium
CCGGAACTGATGACCCGATTGGGTCCCAGCCGTGATGTTGACCCGGGTGCGGGTGCCTTCGAGCGTCGGCACCTCGATCGCACCGCCAAGGGCGGCGGTCGTGATCGAAATCGGCACCCGACAGTGAATATTGGCGCCGTCGCGGTGAAAAATCCGGTGCGGTGCGACCGTGATAAAGATGAATAAATCGCCGGCGGCGGCACCCCGCACCCCGACCTCGCCCTCGCCGGCAAGCCGCATGCGGGTACCGTCTTCGACCCCGGGCGGAATGTTGACCGACAGGGTTTTTTCGCGCCGCACCCGGCCTTGACCGGCGCAGGCGCGGCACGGTTTTTCGATGACGCGGCCCGCACCCTGGCAGGAGGTGCAGGGCCGCTCGATCGTAAAAAAGCCCTGCTGGGCGCGAACGCGGCCGCGGCCGTGGCAAGTCGGGCAAACGACCGGCTTCGAGCCGGGCTCGGCGCCGCTGCCGTGGCATTGGTCGCAGGCGACGAGGTTAGGAACGCGGATCGTCGTCTGCTTGCCGCGAAAGCACTCTTCAAGAGTGATCTCTAGGTTGTAGCGCAGATCGCTGCCGCGGCTGGGGCCGCCTTGGCCGCGTCTGCCGCCGCCCATAAACTCGCCGAACATCTCGTCGAAAATGTCGGCAAAACCCCCGGTAAACCCGAAATCGCCGGGTCCGCGGCCGCCGCCTTGCTCAAACGCGGCATGACCGAAACGGTCGTAGGCGGCGCGCTTTTGATCGTCTTTCAGGACGTCGTGAGCCTCGTTGAGGTCCTTAAATTTTTGCTCGGCGTTTTTGTCGCCGGAATTCCGGTCCGGGTGGTACTGCATCGCGAGCTTGCGATAGGCCCGTTTGAGATCGTCGGCGCTGGCGGATTTGGAGACGCCGAGAATCTCGTAAAAATCTTGCTTAGCCATGCTCGATGGGCATTCGCTCGAAGGGTTGACCGTCGCGAAGCACCCCGGCGAAGGCCCGCCGGGGTGAACGCAGTCGCTCGATATCTGGCGCGGCGCCGCCGATCAGGCCGAGCCGCGCTTCTTTTGATCGTCGACTTCCTCGAAATCGGCGTCAACAACCTTGTCATTGCCGCCTCCTCCAGCTGCGCCATGCGGCCCGCTGCCGGGACCACCCGAGCCCGAACCGCCGTCAGCCCCGGCTTGCGCTGCCTGCTCGGCCTTGTAGAGCGCCTCGCCGATCTTCATCGAGACCTGGGCCAAAGCCTCAGTCTTCGATTTGATCTGCTCCGCGTCCTCGCTGCCGAGCGTCTCCTTCAACGCCTGCACGGCTTGTTCGACAGCCTGGCGATCGGATTGCGGGATCTTCTCACCATTCTCGCTCAAGGTGCGCTCGGTGGTGTGGATCAGTGCGTCGGCATTGTTCTTGGCCTCGACCAGTCCGCGGCGGCGCTTGTCTTCGCCGGCATGCGCTTCGGCGTCTTTGACCATCTTCTCGATATCGGCTTCGGACAGCCCGCCCGAGGCCTGGATGCGGATTTGCTGCTCCTTGCCGGTCGCCTTGTCCTTGGCCGAGACGTTGACAATGCCGTTTGCGTCGATGTCGAAGGTCACCTCAACCTGGGGCATGCCGCGCGGCGCCGGCGGAAGTCCGACGAGATCGAATTGGCCAAGCAATTTGTTGTCGGCCGCCATCTCGCGTTCACCCTGGAACACGCGGATTGTCACCGCGGTCTGGTTGTCCTCGGCAGTCGAGAAGGTCTGGCTCTTCTTTGTCGGGATCGTCGTGTTGCGGTCGATCAGTCGGGTGAAGACGCCGCCCAAGGTCTCGATGCCAAGCGACAGGGGGGTTACGTCGAGTAGCAGGACGTCCTTGACTTCGCCCTTCAGCACGCCCGCCTGGATCGCCGCGCCGATCGCCACGACCTCGTCCGGGTTGACGCTGCGATTGGGCTCCTTGCCGAAGAACTGCTTGACAGTGTCGATGACCTTGGGCATGCGCGTCATGCCGCCGACCAGGATCACCTCATCGATCTCGGATGCCTTCAGGCCGGCGTCCTTCAGCGCATTGCGGCACGGCCCGATCGTCCGCTGGATCAGATCTTCAACGAGGGCCTCGAGCTTGGCCCGCGTCAGCTTGATATTGAGATGCTTTGGCCCGTGCTGGTCGGCGGTGATGAACGGCAGGTTGACGTCGGTCTGCATCGACGAGCTGAGCTCGATCTTGGCCTTCTCCGCCGCCTCCTTCAGCCGCTGCAGCGCGAGACGGTCGTTGCGCAGGTCGATCCCCTGCTCTTTCCTGAATTCGTCGGCCAGATAATCGATGATGTTCTTGTCGAAGTCCTCGCCGCCCAAGAACGTGTCGCCATTGGTCGATTTGACCTCGAACACGCCGTCGCCGATCTCTAAGACCGAGATGTCGAAGGTGCCGCCGCCCAAATCATAGACCGCGATCGTGCCGCTGCCCTTGCGCTCCATGCCATAGGCCAGCGCGGCGGCGGTCGGCTCGTTGATGATGCGCAGCACCTCGAGCCCGGCAATCTTGCCGGCATCCTTGGTGGCCTGGCGCTGCGAATCGTTGAAATAGGCCGGCACGGTGATGACCGCCTCGGTCACCGGCTCGCCGAGATAAGCTTCGGCCGTCTCCTTCATCTTTTGCAGAATGAAGGCGCTGATCTGCGAGGGAGCGTATTTCTTGCCGCGGCTTTCGACCCACGCATCGCCATTGTCGCCGGGAACGATCTTGTAGGGGACGAGATCGATATCCTTCTTGACCATCGGGTCGGTAAAGCGGCGTCCAATCAGCCGCTTGATGGCAAAAAACGTGTTCTCGGGGTTGGTTACCGCCTGGCGCTTGGCGGCTTGGCCAACCAGACGCTCACCCGAATCGGTAAATGCAACCATCGAGGGCGTGGTGCGCATACCCTCGCTGTTTTCGATCACTTTGGCACTTTTGCCTTCCATCACTGCGACGCAGGAATTGGTCGTGCCCAGATCGATACCGATGACCTTGCTCATAGACACCTCATTTCAAAAGCAGGAACGGGCGGCCCGGGGAAGCACCGTCCCGATCCCCCGGAAGTGGTTGATCAGTCATCCCCTGACTTTGCGATCGTATATAAGTTGGCGCTTTGGGCGCTACAACGGTTAGGCTGGGTCCACCCGCGGCGCGGCAGCCGGCGCCGGCTGCTTTGCCACCCCGACCATGGCGGGGCGCAGCAGCCGGTCCTGCAGGACATATCCCGGCTGCAGTACTTCGATGATTGTCCCGGTCGGGAGGTCGGAGCGCTCAGCCTCAAAGATCGCCTGGTGGAAATTATGGTCGAAGCGTTCGCCTTTCGGGTCGATGCGGCGCAGCCCGTGGCGCTCGAAGGCCGAGAGCAGCTCGCGCTCGGTCGCCGCCACCCCGGCGAGCAGGCTGCGCGTCTTCTCGTCGGCGATCTCGGCCTCGGGCAGGCTGTCGAGCGCGCGCCGCAGGTTGTCCGCGACCGCCAACAGGTCTTTGGCAAAGTGGCTGATCGCATATTTCGCGGCGTCTTCGCGCTCGCGCTGGGCCCGGCGGCGAGTGTTCTCGACTTCCGCCAACGCCCGCAACAAGCGGTCCTTGTGCTCGCCGAGTTCGGCTTCGAGCGCCGCCAGTCGCGCCTCCGGCGCCGCTGCGGCGACCTCCTCGGCGTTATTGTTGGCAGCAGCGTCGGCAGCGGTGCGCCCCGCCTCAGGTTCGTGTGCGGTATCGTTCATCCGTTCTATCCAATCAGGCGCCCGATCAGCTTGGCAGTATAGTCCACCATCGGGATGATCCGGGCGTAGTTGATGCGGGTGGGGCCGATGACCCCGATTGCGCCGACGATTTGCTCGCGGCTGTTCTGATAGGGGGCGATCAGCATCGCACAGCCGGCGACCCCGAATAGGCGGTTCTCGGCGCCGATAAAGATGTGAACACCTTCGCCCTGCTTGCTGGCGTCGAGCAGCCGCAGCATGGTCTCGCGGGTTTCGAGCATTTCGAACAGCAAGCGCAGTCTTTCAAGATCGGCCAATGCGGTGACGTCGTCGAGCAAATTGGCCTGACCCCTGACAATCAAGGCGCTGCCCTTGTCGTTTCCGGCCCAACTCGCGAGCCCGGCGGCGACGAGCTTGGAGGTCAAGGCGTCGAGCTGCAGCTGGTGCGAGTCGATTTCATGCTGGATCGCCTCGCGCGCCTCCTCGATGGTGCGGCCGATCAGCCGCGCGTTCAAGTAATTGCCGGCGGTAACGAGCGATGCCGGCGGCAGCCCGAGCGGCACTTCGATGACGCGGTTTTCGACGAGCCCGTCCTCGGTAACCAGCACGACGAGGGCGCGCCCAGGCCCCAAATGAATAAATTCGATGTGCTTGAGTGGTTGATCCTGCTTGGGGGCAATAACGACGCCGGCGCAGTGCGACAGTCCGGAGAGAGCGCCGATCGCCTCTTCAAGCGCTTGCGGCAGGCTCATTCCGCGCGCGGCACAGATGCTCTCGATGCTGCGCCGCTCATCCTCGGCGAGGCTGCCGACCTCGAGCAAGCCGTCGACAAAAAGCCGCAGCCCGGCCTCCGTCGGCAACCGGCCAGCTGAGGCATGCGGCGCATAGAGCAGCCCCGCGTCTTCGAGATCAGCCATGACGTTGCGGATCGTCGCCGGCGACAAATTCTGCCCCAACCATCGCGACACGGTACGCGAGCCGACGGGCTCGCCGGTGGCGACATAGCCGTCCACCACGAGGCGAAAGACTTCGCGACTGCGCTCATTCAGTTCATTGACCGGCGAGGGGACGGTGGGTCGTGGCATCCGAATAACGAAGCTCGATGATTTTGGAGGGTTTCTGCGTGTGACGTCTCGGTTGCTGCAGTGGTCGCGGGCGGCGGGGGCGAACGCGCCCCTGCCGGCGCAGATTTGGGAACAGCATCCCCGACCGTCAACTCGGTGGAGAAAGCCGGGTCAGGGCTCGGATGCATTGAGACGACCCAACCTTATTCCATTTGTCTTGCCTGGCCATAGGCTGGGCATCCCCGAGAAACCGGTAGGGCGCGTTGCCTGTACTCGTCTTGGCCAGGCGAATCCAGGCGAACCCAGGCCAAGACGATCGACCGAACCGTCTATCTGTATCCAAGCATCTGTACCTATGGGGTCGATTTGAATGTCGCCTGAAAGCTCTCGCCCCTTGGGTTTATCCAATGCCCGATCATGTCTACCAGACCCGGCCGGAACGCGTATTGGCTGCCATCCGAGTTCTGAAAGCGCAATTGGTCGCCGCGAATCACCCCAGTGCCGTGCAGCACCGCCCCCTGCACTGTCGAGTTCGACCCCTCCGGTCCATAAACGTAGACGATCGAAGCCGCACCGTCCGGCTTGACATCTTCGACGATTAGTGCGGCGCAGATTTTCGCATCCCAGGCCGCGTCGCTCCACACGCCGACAAACCGCCGGTATTGTTCGGGGACCGACACAGGGTCGGCCAAATGGTAGGCAACGCTCTCGTCGCAAAATGTCCGGCCGGGCGGCTGCTCCTGGCCGGGCGGCGGGTGTTGGGCCAGCTGTGACTCCTCCTCGGCGGGCCGAGGCGGTGGCGGGAGCGGTGCCGGCGCCGCGGGAGGAGCGGGCGCTTGCGCCTTTGCCGCCGTTGCCGCGAACAGCACCAAGCAGAACATTAGAAAGGCGCGAACTAACATGCCGGCACCAGCCGCGAAGATTGGGAGTGCCGGCTTGTACGGCGAAAGCCGCGGCAGCGCCAGCGGATGCCGGCGGGCGGGATCGATGCGCCGCCGACCCGCCCGCCTATCAGGGTATCAGGCAATTGATCGGAAAAGAGGCCGTCATTCCGGGACCGCCCACGGGCCGGGCCCGGAACCGATGGACACCCGTTTTGTCGGCGTGTTCGTTGCCCGTGTTCATAGAGCCTTGCCCCTGGCCAGAACAGGGGTTCCGGGCTCGCAGGCTGCGCCCGCGCCCCGGAATGACTGGGTGTTTTTGAATTCCCTACAGCCCCTTATGCCGGGGCTGACGTCTCCGGGCGAGCGACGGCAGGGTAGGGCGGGTGGTGCAGACCGGCCGACGACAGGGTGAAGATCTCGCAGCCGGTTGCGGTCACTCCGACCGTGTGCTCGAACTGGGCTGACAGCGAACGGTCCTTGGTAACCGCGGTCCAGCCATCGCTCAATATCTTCACTTCCCAGCGGCCGGCGTTGATCATCGGCTCGACGGTAAAGATCATGCCCTCCCGCATCACCGGCCCGTCCTCGGGACGACCGTAATGCAGAACCGAGGGGGCATCGTGAAAGATGCGCCCGACCCCGTGTCCGCAGAAATCGCGCACCACCGAAAAGCGATGACCTTCGGCGTAGCGCTGGATCGCATCGCCGATCACGCCAAAATGGAGGCCGGGGCGGATCGCGGCTATGCCGCGCATCATCGCCTCGTAGGTGACCTCGACAAGGAGGCGCGCCTTGATCGGGATCTTCTCGCCGACAAGGAACATGCGGCTCGAATCGCCGTGCCAGCCGTCGAGGATCGGGGTCACGTCGATGTTTAGGATGTCGCCTTCGTCGAGCCGGCGGTCGCCGGGAATGCCGTGACAGACGACATGATTGATCGAGGTGCAGATCGACTTCGGAAAGCCGCGGTAGTTGAGCGGAGCCGGGACGGCGTTGTGGTCGAGCGTGAATTCGAGACAAAGGCGGTCGAGTTCGCCGGTGGTCACCCCGGGGCGCACGTAGGGAACAATGAAGTCGAGGGTGCGGGCGGCGAGCTCCCCCGCACGACGCATGGCCTCGAACGCGTCGGGACCATGAAGCTTGATCATGCCGTCACGGACCTGGCCAGGGGGAAGGCCGGTCGACGGATCTCGCTGCAATCCAGGTATGCTCCGCATCGTCTTTTCGAGCGCCTTGCCGCACCACGATTACTGTGCGGCAAACGTAGGATCTCGGCGCGGGCGTGGCAACCTCGCATGGCCTCTTCGATTGTGCCGCGCGGCGCATTTGCCTATGAAGGATGACGGCGTCGCCGGGTGCGAAAAGTCTTGCCGGCCGCCGACAAGCGCCATTCAACCCCCGAGCCAGTAGATTGGTGGGCCGATAGACCGATGACCGATGACCTTCGCCACTCCGAGACGGCCGAGGCGCCGCGGATCGTGACCGCCGGCGTTCTGATTATCGGCAACGAGATTCTTTCCGGGCGCACTCAGGACGAAAATCTCGGTTTTCTCGCGCGCGGGCTCAATGAGGTCGGCATCCGGCTGCGCGAAGCGCGTGTGGTTCCCGATATTGCCAAAATCATCATCGGCACTGTCAACGAGGTGCGCCGCCGCTTCGATTATGTATTCACGACCGGCGGGATTGGGCCTACGCATGACGACATCACGGCGCAATGCATGGCCGATGCGTTTGGCGTGCCGTTGATCTTGCACCCGGACGCCAAACGCCTGCTCGAAACCCATTATCCTCCGGGTCAGCTCAACGCGGCGCGGCTACGCATGGCGATGGTGCCCGAGGGTGCCGTCTTGCTGCCCAACCCGATCTCGCGCGCGCCCGGGTTCCAGATCGGCAATGTGTTTGTTTTGCCCGGGGTGCCGAGCATCATGCAGGGCATATTCGAACAGCTCAAATACCGGCTTGCGGGCGGCGACAAGGTGCTAAGCCGCAGCATCAGCTGCCGGCTCGGAGAGGGCAGTTTGGCTCAGGATCTCGCGGCCTTGCAGGACCGCTACGGCGATGTAGAAATCGGCTCTTATCCTTATTTTCGACGCGGCGATTTTGGCGTGACCTTGGTGCTACGCGGCACCGATCGAGCCCGGCTCGCCGCCGCCACCGACGAGCTGAAGAGGTTGATCGTCGAGTTGGGGGGCGAACCGCAACACGGTCTCGACGAGGGCTGAGACCGGCCGCAGGCGGGTCGGATACAGCACGGTGGCAAACCGCGGACGTGGCGAAAAGGTAGACGCAGCAGACTTAAAATCTGCTTCCCATCTGGGAGTGCGGGTTCGAGTCCCGCCGTCCGCACCAACAATTTCAAAGCCCTTGTCCACTCGGCAGCCTAGCAACCATCGCGAGCGAGCCTGTCTGTCCCTAATATGTCACTAGACAGGGAGCCCAGAGGTTAAACGCGTCGGGGTGTGCTAACTCGACGCAGCCGCCAACCCAGGCTCGCCTTTGCGGG
>DASXMC010000686.1:0-4699 GCA_036495885.1 Allostellaceae bacterium
CGCCTTCAACGTCGTCGTTTTGCCGGCCCCGTTGGCGCCGAGCAGAGTGGTGATGCGGCCCTCCTCAGCAAACAGCGACACCCCCTTCAGCACCAGGATGACGCCGTCATAGACGACTTCGATGTTGTTGAGCGCCAGCATGCCTGTGTCTATCCGCTCTCCGTCTTTCTAACGCCGGTCCGATCCTGCGTGGCAAGCCCTCTCCTAGCGCGAGCCTTGAGGACTTTGTCGTAAAGCGAAGCTGGCGGGATCCACATCCTCGCCATCCCGGCGAAGGTCGGGACCCACGTCAGCCGTGGGTATCGGCCTTCGCCGGGATGGACAAGGTAAACCGCACCAACTTCTCCTGTAAGGTTTAGTTCGACTTTGCGGTGACCTGCTCGGCGGTCTTGTCTTCCTTGTCCACCACCATGTTGCGGTAAGCGCGGAACCACGGGGTCGCCGGGTCCAAGTGCTCGCCGGTAACCCGGAAGATCCTGACCCACCCGCCGCCTTCGTGATCGGCCGCGGTGATCGTCAGCGGCGGCATCAGCCCACCCAATGTGTAGTCGCGGATCATTTCAAAGCCGGCTTTGACCTGGCTCGGGGTGGGCTTTTGCCCGTGCGAAAGTTTGAGCGCGTTTCTGATCGCTTCGACCCATACCGCACCTTGCTCGACGCCACGGTTGTAGTAAACCGTCGCTTGCATCGCCGCAGGTGGCGACTGGCCCTTTTTTTGGTACATCGCCTGGATTGCCTTGATGACCGGGTAGTTCTCGCCGGCTCCGGCAAACTGCATCGTGTTGTAGCCTTGTGCCACACCCCAGCCGCCCGCACCCATGATGTCGGCCTCACCCGAAGCCCACACCAGTGCAACCACCTTGTTCAACGAATAACCGTTTTCTTTGAGCCCCTTGATCACCAAGGCCGGCGCCTTGCCAAAGGTGTGGTCGATGACAAAGTCGGGGCGGTATTGCTGGGCAATGGCCAGCGTCTGCGAACTGACGTCGACACCCGGCGGCGGTACTGCAAAGGTTTGCAGTTCAAAGCCTTCGGTCTTGGCCAGCGCCTGGATGACCGGCAGCGGTTCGTGCCCGGCGGGGTTGTCGTAAAAGATATAGGCGATCTTTTTGCCCTGAAGGCTGCCGCCCAGTTGGTCTTTGGCGAATTTGACCGCCGCGGCACCTTGCGACCAGTAATTGGCGGCGATCGGAAACAGATAGGGGAAATATTTGCCGGCGGCGGAGGCGGCGATGCCGAACCCGGGCGAGGTGCCAGGCATCTTGTCCTGCTCGAGCCGCTGGTTGAGCGCTCCGGTTTGCGGGGTGCCGTAGATCATGATCCCGACCGCACCCTCTTGTTTGGCGTGCGCGTATTCTTCGATCGCCGGTGGGACCTGGTAGGCGTTGTCAACCTCCTCGGCGTCGATCTTCCAACCGTCAACCCCGCCTTGCGAATTGATCAAATCGATAAGGTCGTGCGTCCCCGGGCACAGTTTGGTGCCGACGACCTGGGTCGCGCCGGTGCGGTCGCACTGCATCCCGATCAAGATGGTCTTGTCGGCGGCCTGTGCCGCCCAGGCAGCGGTGATCGCGATCGCCGCTCCCAGCGAGAGCGCCAACGGCCTCGCAAATTTTGGTGTCATACTGTTCCTCCCTTCTGAAGTTGCAACCAATTAGTAGGACAAATTAGTAGGAAAAGGGCCACAATCGAAAGTAATTCCGGATGTTCCGCCACAGCCGGTTCAGTCCTTCGGGTTCGACGATCAGAAAAAAGATGATCAGCCCGCCAAACAAAATCAGCGTGAGATTCGGGACCAGCTGACGGATTGTATCCTGCGAAAAGACCGCACCCCCGAAATCGGTCAGAAACAGGCGGGTCGCTTCCGGCAAAAGGGTGATAAAGGCCGCGCCAAAGACCGCACCCTGCACCGAGCCGAGACCGCCGATTATGATCATCGCCAAATAATTGATCGATACGTCGATGCCGAATTGTTCGTAATTGGCGATGCCGAGATAATAGGTATAGAGAACGCCGGTCACACCCGCGTAAAATGATGAAATGGCAAAGGCGTACAGCTTGTAGCGGAAAATGTTGATGCCGATGATCTCGGCGGCGATGTCCTGGTCGCGAATAGCGATAAAGGCACGCCCGATTCGGCTGCGCACCAGGTTCAAGGTGGCGACGATCGCCACCACGGCGAAGAACAGCAAGAAGAAATAGAGCTGTTGCGGGGTGACGAGCTTATACCCGAAAACCACGGGCGGCGGGACCTGGATCGAGGCCTCGATCCCGCCGGAGATCCAAGTCACGTGGTTGATCAGCCACTCGATGATGAATTGCGAGGCGAGAGTTGCGACCGCGAGATAGATCCCTTTTATGCGCAAAGACGGGATGCCGACGACGATCCCGACCAACGCGGCCATCAGGCCCCCGGCCGGTATCGCAACCCAGAACGGCAGGCCCAGACGGACAACCAGGTTTGCTGCGGTATAGGCGCCGACCGACATAAAGCCGCCTGCACCGATCGAGATCAGCCCGGTATACCCGACCAGGATGTCGAGACCGATCGCGCCGACGACGGCGATCAGCACGAGGTTGAGCAACGTCATCAGATAGGGGCTCGCCACCAGCGGGACGACCACGACAAAGACAAAAGCGAGCCCCGCCATCGCCCAGCGCGCGATCGGCAGCGGAAACAGCGCCATATCGGCGGCGTAGCTGGTCTTGAAGATCCGGGTCTCGCTGTGGAACATCGGTTAGGCAGCCTTCTCGCCCTCTCCGCCCCCAGGGGCAGAGAAGGAGAACCGACGCGGTTGTCTTGGCCCGGTCAGCATCATACGCGCTCGATCCGGCGCCGGCCGAAGATGCCTTCAGGCCGCACCATCAGGACGGCGATCATCAATAGAAACGGCACAATATCCTTGGTGCCGCCGCCGACCAGCGGATCGAGAAAACCGGCCGAAAGGCTCTCGACCACACCGACGATCAGCCCGCCGACGACGGCGCCCACGATCGAGTCGAGGCCGCCCAGGATCATCACCGGGAACACTTTGAGCCCGACCAGCGCCAATTGGTTGTCGACCCCAAGCATCGAGCCCCATAGCACGCCGCCCAGCGCCGAGACGATGCCGGCCAAGGCCCAGGCGAGCGCAAAATAACGCCGCACATTGATGCCCATCGCCATCGCCACCTGCTGGCTGTCGGCGACCGCGCGCATCGCGACGCCGATGCGGCTCTTCAGAAAAAACCAGCCAAAGGCGGCGAGAAAGCCGAGGCTGACCACAGCGCCGACCAGCTTGATCGGCGGCAGGATCAATGGCCCCAAGAGCAGCGGGGAATCGCTGATCGGCAGCGGGATGGTCTGGGTACCACCGCCAAACGCCAACGTGGCGGCGCCGCGCAGCACCGCAGCGAGACCGATGGTCGCCATGATCACGGCAATGATCGGCCGGCCCAGCAAAGGCCGCAGCACGACGCGCTCGAGGCCGAACGCAAACGCGATCATCGCGGCGATCGTCAGCAACGCGCTCACCCACCATGGCAGCCCGGCAAGATGGATCGCGGCGGCGGCGAGAAAGCCCGCGAACATGACAAATTCGCCCTGGGCGAAATTGATCGCGTCGGTTGCCTTGTAGATCAACACGAAACCAAGTGCGACGAGCGCATACATGGCACCCACCAGCACCCCGTTGGCGAGCAGGATGGCGATAAAGCGCCATGGCAAATCAGGCATAGGCAGCATCAAGCATAGACCGGCTCGTCCGCCGGCTGCGGCACCGTTACGATGTCGTCGATCGCCACGGTCGAGCGCAACAGGGTTTTGCGCCCGTCCTCATAGGTGATCTCGGTCGACAGCTCGACGGCACCGGCGCCACCGTAAAACGCGTCGACAACCGTCGCGTATTTCTCGCCGATAAAGCGGCGGCGCACCTTGCGGGTGCGGGTGATCTCGTTGTCGTCGGGATCAAATTCCTTGTTGAGCAGCATAAAGCGGCGGATCTGCGCTGCCGCCGGTAACCCGGCATTGCAGCGCGCGATCTCTTCAGCGATCAGCTGCCGCACGGTTGGTTTGGCGCTCAGATCCTGGAACGAGGTGTAGGCGATGTTGCGCCGCTCGGCCCAATTGCCGACGGTGCCGAGATCGATCGCGATCAGCGCGCAA
Organism: Allostellaceae bacterium; assembly: GCA_036495885.1. Taxonomy (GTDB): domain Bacteria; phylum Pseudomonadota; class Alphaproteobacteria; order ATCC43930; family CGMCC-115725; genus AP-15. The sequence continues at coordinate 4,145 of DASXMC010000686.1, forward strand.
ACAAACGGCCGCCGGTCGCCGAATGCCACCGCCTCGGCGATATAGGGACTGAATTTGAGCTTGTTCTCGATGAATTGCGGGGCAAACGGCGTGCCGTCGGCGAGCGTGCCGACATCGCGGGCGCGGTCGACGATGACAAGATGGCCGCGACTATCGATAAAACCGCTGTCCCCGGTATGGAACCAACCCTCCGCGTCGACCGCGGCGCGGGTTGCCTCGGGCTCTTTGTAATAGCCGCGGAACACCGCCGTCGAGCGGACCATCACCTCGCCGCTGGCGGCGATGCGGATCTCGGTGCCCGGGATCGCCGGGCCGACGGTGTCGGGATCGGCCTCTCCGTCGCGCTGCAGGGCGGCGAGCCCGGCAAGTTCGGTCGAGCCCCAAGCCTGCTTCAGATTGATCCCGAACGCGCGGAAAAAGCGGAAGGTATCGGCCCCAAGCGGCGCCCCACCGGTGTACGCCCAGCGCGCCCGCGCGAGCCCGAGCTGGTCGCGCACCGGGCGATAGACCAGGAATTCGCCGAGCAGCAGCAAACAGCGCTGAACCAGCGACGGC
>DASXMC010000687.1:0-6853 GCA_036495885.1 Allostellaceae bacterium
CGGCCGATGCTTTGAGCATGACCGGGTAGCCGATGTCGCGCGCAATCCGGACCGCGGCATCGGCGTCCGGCACGATGTCGAGATAGCCAGGCACGGTCGACACTCCGGCAGCGCGAGCGAGCTTTTTCGACTCGATCTTGTCGCCCATCGCCGCGATCGCTTGCGGCCCCGGTCCGATGAAGACAATCCCGGCCTCGCCCAGAGCTGCAGCGAAATCCGCCCGCTCCGACAAAAACCCGTAACCCGGATGCACCGCCTCGGCGCCCGTGGAACGGCAGGCCGCGACGATCCGGTCGATGCGCAAATAGCTTTCGGCCGAAGCTGCGGGGCCGATCGCGATCACCTCGTCAGCGGCGCGAACATGAGCCGCGTGCTCGTCGGCCTCCGAATAGACCGCAACCGTCGCGATGCCCATCCGCCGCGCCGTGCGGATCACGCGGCAGGCAATCTCACCCCGGTTGGCGATCAGGATTTTCCTAAACATCTTCTGGGCAACAACAGTAATATTCGTCACCGCAGACAACGTCATGCCCGGCCTTGTGCGCCTTGTGCCGGGTATCCACGCAAACCGGTAAAGCGGGTGGGGCTGGCGCGTGGATGGGCGGGACAAGCCCAGCCATGACGGGGGGCGGCCGTATCAGCTCGAGACGGCGCATCACAGCGGGATGTTGTCGTGTTTCTTGGGCGGATTGACGAGGCTCTTGCCGCGCAGCATCGCCAGCGCCCGTGCGATCCGACGTCGCGTATCGCGCGGCTCGATCACATCGTCGATAAAACCGCGGCTAGCGGCGACAAACGGGTTCGAGAACTTCTCACGGTATTCCTGGGCGCGGGCTTCGATCGCGGCGGCGTCGCCGAGATCGGCGCGAAAAATAATCTCGACCGCTCCCTTGGGTCCCATCACGGCAATCTCGGCCGAGGGCCAGGCGAAATTGACATCGCCGCGCAGGTGCTTCGAGCTCATCACGTCATAGGCGCCGCCATAGGCCTTGCGCGTGATCAGGGTGACCTTTGGCACCGTTGCCTCGGCAAACGCAAACAGCAATTTGGCGCCGTGCTTGATGATCCCACCATATTCCTGCGCTGTCCCGGGCAGGAATCCCGGCACATCGACAAGGGTCACGATCGGGATGTTGAAACAATCGCAAAACCGCACAAACCGCGCCGCCTTGCGTGAGCTGTCGATGTCGAGGCAGCCGGCCAGCACCATCGGCTGGTTGGCGACGATGCCGATGGTCGAGCCTTCGATCCGTGCGAACCCGACGACAATGTTGCGTGCGAAATCGGGCTGGATCTCAAAAAAATCGCCCTCGTCGACGACTTTCAGGATCAGTTCCTTCATGTCGTAAGGCTTGTTCGGATTGGCCGGCGCCAGCGTGTCGAGCGACGGCTCAGCCCGATCGCTGGGGTCGGCAGACGGTCGCACCGGTGGCTGCACCCGGTTCGAGGCCGGCAGGAAATCGATAAACCGGCGCAACTCCAGCAACGCCTCGACGTCATTCAAAAAAGCGCGGTCGGCGACACCCGAGCGGGCGGTATGGGTCCGAGCTCCCCCCAACTCCTCCTGGGTCACGGTCTCGTGGGTAACCGTCCGCACCACCTCGGGCCCGGTCACAAACATGTAGGAGGTGTCCTTGACCATAAATATAAAGTCGGTCATCGCCGGCGAATAAACCGCCCCGCCGGCGCACGGCCCCATGATCAGCGACACCTGCGGCACCACACCTGAAGCCAAGACATTGCGCTCAAACACCTCGGCATAGCCGGCCAGCGACGCGACCCCGTCCTGAATGCGAGCACCGCCGGAATCGTTGAGCCCGATCACCGGCGCCCCGACATTCATCGCCTGGTCCATGATCTTGCAGATCTTTTCGGCATGCGCTTCGCTGAGCGAGCCGCCGAACACGGTGAAATCCTGGCTGAACACAAAGACGACGCGACCGCTGACGGTACCGTAACCAGTAACGACCCCATCGCCGGGAATGCGGTGGCGGTCGATGCCGAAATCGTGGCTCCTGTGCTCGACAAACATGTCCCATTCCTCGAAGGATTGGGGATCGAGCAGCAATTCGATCCGCTCGCGCGCTGTGAGCTTGCCGCGGCGGTGCTGTGCGTTGATGCGCTCCTCGCCGCCCCCTGCGCGCGCCGCTCTGCGCCTTTCCTCCAGGCGGCTCTCAATCGTATCCATTTCGCCTCGCGCCGGATCAATTGGCGCGAAATAGCATCGTCTTGCGTACAGCGCCACCCCGTCGCGCCGGCGAGCCGTCAAAGACGGGGCATTTCGATGCCGCCTGATCCCGCTTGCTCGCTAGCAGGAGCCCGAGCCGCGCACTCGGTGTCAGACCCGCCAAATGCAGATGTGCTCGCCGTCGGATGCAAAACCGCGCCACTCCCGAACTCCTCATACTCCTAAGCGTTTGGGGTTGCCGCCGCGATCGCGAGGGGCTGAACAGTGCCAATCGCGATAGAACGATCGAACAAACCAAATCGAATGTAGCGGGCTTGTAAAGACTCCTTGCGCCAGGAGTTGGCGCCAATTACCTAATTCGTGTCGACCCGTTTGAATTCGGCTTTCCGGCCTAGCGTTCCTGTGCGATCGTCCGACCGTGTCTCCCGAGCAACCGATGTCCGATGCGCTGCGCAGCCGCGCGGCGGCCTGTTACTACTACTATCTGGAGCACTACTAATGGCGACCGGTACGGTCAAATGGTTCAACGCGCAGAAGGGCTATGGCTTCATCCAGCCCGAGAGCGGCGGCGCCGATGTTTTTGTTCACATCTCCGCCGTCGAGCGCGCCGGCATGGATAATCTGCGCGAAGGCGAGCGGCTCAACTATGAGCTCGAGCAAGGTCAGCGCGGCCGGGTTTCGGCGGTCAATCTGCGCCCGGTATAAACCATCGACCAATCGAGCGCAGGGGCGCTGCGGCGCCCCTGCCCACAGCGAGGAGAACCGCTTGGCAAAAGAAGACTTGATCGAATTTGAAGGCATGGTCCTTGAGCTGTTGCCCGACGCGCGATTTCGCGTCCGGCTCGACAACGGGCATGAGACGCTCGCCTATTCGTCCGGCCGGATGAAAAAAAATCGCATTCGAATTCTTGCAGGTGACCGCGTAACGGTCGAAATGACGCCCTATGATTTGTCCAAGGGACGCATAAATTTTCGGCATAAAGATGAACGCGCAGCCCCGCCAATGTCCCCACGACCGCAATATCGACGGCGTTGACCGAGTTCAGCCTTGTGCTGCGCGCATGCCTCACATGGAAAAAAAGATTGACATACGATCGGTCCCCTCCGATCTAACGCTCAACATCTCAGCGTAACTAAATATTACAAAAAGGCTACAAGCTCTCGATGGATTTTTCTGAACTGCACCTGTCGCCTGAAGTTCTTCAGGCGGTTTGCGACGCCGGTTATACTTCTCCTACCCCGATCCAGCAGCAGGCGATCCCCCACGTAAAGAATGAGCGGGACGTGCTCGGCTGCGCTCAGACCGGCACCGGCAAGACGGCGAGCTTTGTTCTGCCGATGATCGACATGCTCGCGGCTGGCCGTTCGCGGGCGCGCATGCCGCGCTCGCTGATCCTCGAACCGACCCGGGAATTGGCGACGCAGGTCGCCGATTCATTCGAGCGCTACGGCAAATATCATCGCCTGACCATGGCGCTGCTGATCGGCGGCGAGAGTTTTGTCGATCAGGAACGCAAGCTCGATCGCGGCGTCGATGTCTTGATTGCCACACCTGGCCGGCTTCTCGATCTCTACGGCCGCGGCAAGATCATTCTCTCCGATACGCGCATCCTGGTCATCGACGAAGCCGACCGAATGCTTGACATGGGGTTCATTCCGGATGTCGAGCGAATTGTCGGTTTGCTGCCCAAGAACCGGCAGACGTTGTTCTTCTCGGCGACGATGCCCGCGGAAATTCGCCGGCTGGCGGACGCCTTTCTGACCAACCCGGTCGAAGTCGCGGTGGCGCCGCCCGCATCGCCGGCCGCAACCGTCGTGCAATCGCTCGCCGTTGTCGACCCGCGCGAAAAGCGCGAAGCGCTGCGCCGCCTCATTCGTTCTGAAGACGTAAAGAACGCGCTGATTTTCTGCAACCGCAAGCGCGACGTCGATATCCTCCATAAATCGCTGGTCCGGCACGGCTTTGATGCCGCTGCCTTGCATGGCGACATGCCGCAACCGAAGCGCACCGAGACCCTGGAGCGCTTCAAGGGCGGCGAGGTGCGGCTCCTGGTGGCGAGCGATGTCGCGGCCCGCGGCCTCGACATCAAGGGCATGAGCCATGTGTTCTGTTTTGATGTCCCGATCCATGCCGAGGATTACGTCCATCGCATTGGCCGCACCGGCCGCGCCGGTTTGAGCGGCCGCTCGTTCATGCTGGCGGTACCCGAAGACGGCCGGGCGGTGGCCGCCATCGTCAAGCTGATCGGCAAGGAAATTCCGTTGGGTACAATCGAGGGCATCGAACCTTGCGAGCTGGAATATGAGGAGCGTCGCCGCGGCCGGTCGTCGCGCGCTAAAGCTGGTGAGGGTGGACACGAGCGGCGACCGGCGGGCGCCGAAAACCGACGCCAACCAGAGGACCAGCCCAAAGGCCGCGACAGGCGCGCGCGGCCGTCGACCAAAACCGCAACTCCCGTCGCGGCCGAGGGAGCCAATGTGATGCGCTTTCCGCGCGCCCCGCAGCCGCGTCGGCCGCAGCCGGCGGCACGAGCGGTGGATGAGGAGCGCAAGATCGTCGGTTTTGGAGACGATCTGCCGGCCTTTCTCGCCCGACGGCCGCGGGTGGTCGCCCGGCCCTGATCTCGCCGGTTCGGACGACTGCGATGAAAACCATCTTCGTGATGGTCAAATGCGAGCTGGGGGAGGCCTATTCGGTGGCTGACGCCGCCGTTAACGAAATCGAACAGGTTTCCGAGGTCTATTCGATCTCGGGTCAATACGATTTGTTAATAAAGCTTTACCTTTCCGAGACCGCAGATATCGGACACTTTGTCACCGAGCATCTCCAGAAATTGCCCGGGGTCAAAGACACGTTTACGATAATCGCATTCAAGGCGTTCTCCGAGGATTCCTCCCTATTATCAGGGGCAGGGTAATCAGGGGAGGCCCGATGAGCGAAGCCGCTGGGGGCTGGGTGCGCGTAGCCGGTCGCGACGATCTCAAAGCCGGCGAAGTGATTGGTGTCGAGGCCGGCGGTCAATCGATCGCGGTTTACGATTGCGATGGCGAATTGTTCGCAACCGACAACATTTGCACCCATGCTTATGCCTGCCTGTCTGATGGTTGGCTAGACGGTACGACGATCGAGTGCCCGTTGCATGCCGCCCGGTTCGATGTCCGCACCGGCCAAGTCCTGGACCCGCCGGCGACAGAAGATTTAAAGACCTATCCGGTGCGCCAGAACGGCGATGCAATCGAGGTCAAGCTCGCCTGAGCTGCGTCGGCGCACCGGCGCTGGCGAGGACCAGTCCTCTAAATCATCAACACGTTGGCCGCGAGCTCCATATCCAGCGCCTCGAGCCCGGTGTTGACCTTTCCCGGCGCCATGCGATCAATGTGGAAGCGGCGATCGCAGCGCCGATCGGGGCGGGCACTGCTGCAGTATGCCGGTCGTTGGATTGCGGCGAAATCAGCGCTAGAACAAACCGGAGGTCGCCGCTATTCCTGCAGGATAACGGGAGGATCGCTATGCAATTCCTCTTTGTCGCGCGTAGCGCCAAGCTTTCGCACTGGGCCGCCGATGTCGGGCTCGGCCGCCATGTCTATAAGGTGGGTGTGGCTTCAGAGGATCCGAAAATCGCAGCCGCTCGGGGCTGGGCCGGAGAGACTGATTGGACCATCGTGCGCAAGCGAGCAAGCGAAAATTTGAGCGAGGATGAGCTGCTGGCGCGGCTCGGCATCAAGGAAAAAATGATCGATCCCAATCTTTATCCGAAACTCAAAGGTGCGGTCGGCGTCTTCCGGCTGACGGCACCCCGGGTCGAAAACCACATCCTGGTGTCGCGGGCGCTGACCGGCGACGGTGGCCCGGTCGAAATCAAGCTAAAACCGGGCGACTTTGCCGATTACCTGATCCACAACGCGGTGCGCTGACGCCGGCCAGGCCAGCACCGCCCGCCAGCCCCGGCGTTCAGAAGTTCGTCGGCTTGGTTCTGCGATTATCCCTCCGGTCATACCGGCGAAGGCCGGTACCTACGGCCGCCATGGGTCCCGACCTCCGTCGGGATGACGAGGCAGTTAATATTGCGAAACTTCTGCAGACCAATCGCTCACGCGGCACCTCGCTCACCGCCCGCCATGCGTGCGAATTCGGCAGCCTTTGCGGCCATGGCGTCAAGCCGGGCGGCGATCCGTTGGTTCAATGTTCCGGCCGGATAACCGCCGTCGCCGTCGGGCTCTCCGGCCGCGATGCCGGTCAGCAATTCGAGCCCCTGATCGACCGTTTCGATCGGGTATATCGCAAACCGGCCCTCGGCCGCGGCGGCGACCACGTCGTGGCGCAGCATCAGGTGGCGGACATTGCTCGCCGGGATGACGACCCCTTGCCTTCCGGTAAAGCCCGTCAATCGGCAGCTGTCGAAAAAGCCTTCGAGCTTTTCGTTGACGCCGCCGATCGCCTGAATTTGGCCGCGCTGATCGATCGAGCCGGTGACCGCAAAGCGTTGTTGGATCGGCACCTCGGCCAATGCCGACAGCATCGCAAAGAGCTCGGCCGCCGAGGCGCTGTCGCCTTCGACCCCGCCATAAGATTGTTCGAAGACCAAGCTCGCATTCAGCGACAGTGGCCGGCTTTTGCCAAACCGGCCGCCGAGAAATCCCGACAGGATCAAGACCCCCTTTGAA
>DASXMC010000688.1:0-1510 GCA_036495885.1 Allostellaceae bacterium
CGCGCGCGTGGTTGCCGGAGCAAAATTGGCGAGCGGCATCGGCGCTTCGGTGCAGATCGGGCTCGCCGGTCCCGAAGACGCGTTCCGGCTCAAAGCCGACGCGGAAGTCCGCAATCCGGCTGGCGGCAATCTCCGCTTTGCGACGACCGGAACGGTGAACGCCCAGACCCGTGTCGCCGCACTATCGAGTCTGCAAGCGATCTGGAAGGGCGAAGACCTGCATCTTCTGGGGCCGGCCCGCATCGGGTTTCGCGATGGTCTGAGCCTCGACCATCTCCGCCTCGGGCTTCGGCAAGGGGAGATAGATGCAAATGGCCGGGCGTCGCCGACGCTCGATTTGACCCTAACCATGCGCAACCTTCCCGCCGATTTAGCCGCGGTTTTCGCGCCGGGCGTTGCTGCCGACGGCGTGTTGCGAGGCGACGCTCATTTGACCGGTACGCCAACGCGCCCCGAAGGCAGGATCGAGCTGGCAGCCGCGGGTCTTCGTCTGCGCAGCGGCCCCGGCCGAGCATTGCCCGCGGCCAATCTGAATGCATCGGCCGTGGTCGCCGGAACCAGCGCGCGTATCGACGCCCGAGTGACCGTTGGCGCGTCAGCCAACTTATCCGTCAGCGGGCAGCTTGCGACGGCCCCTTCAGCGCCGATCGATCTTCAGGTCGGCGGGGCACTCGATCTGGCGATGCTTGATCCGTTGCTGACCGCGAGCGGGCGGCGGGTGACGGGTAAGGTTGCCCTCGACGCCCGGGTCGGCGGGACCTTACCTGCGCCGCGAATAAGCGGCGAGGCCCGGTTGGCCGATGCAGGGATTCAGGACTTCCCACTGGGTGTCCATATTACCAACATCAACGGGCTGGTCGAAGCCTCCGGCACCTCGATCCGGCTTAGTAGCTTCCAAGGCCGGGCCGGGCCGGGAACGTTAGGGATCAGCGGCTCGGTCGAGACGTCCGCCCGCGGGCTACCCGTCAATTTGGAAATCACTGCGCGTAACGCGCGCCTGCTGGCAAGCGACCTCCTGACAGCGACCCTCGATGCCGATATGAGCCTGCGGGGCGAGGCCATGGGCAAGCTCGCGGTCGGCGGAAAGATCGACGTGCTGCACGCCGATATCGGCATTCCGAAACGCATGCCGGTTCAGGTGCCGGTTCTTGCTGTTCGCATTGCCGGCGAGTCGCCTCCGCCGCCACCCGCGCCGCCGCCGGCGCTCGGCCTCGACCTGACCGTCGCGGCGCATCAAGTGGTCGTGCGCGGCCGCGGCTTGTTTGCCGAGCTTGCGGGTTCGATAAAGGTCGGCGGCAGCACCGCCGCGCCGCAACCGCTCGGTAGCTTTCACATGGTCCGCGGCAATCTCGCCATCGCCGGGCAAACCCTGAACTTCGACAAGGGTGAGGTTGGTTTCAACGGCGGCAGCATGACCGACCCGAGCCTCGATTTCGTCGCCACCAGCACCACCAACACGATGAGCGCATCGCTGTCGATCACCGGCACCGCGAGCAATCCCAAGATCACG
>DASXMC010000689.1:0-2609 GCA_036495885.1 Allostellaceae bacterium
CCGCGGGTCGCGGAGAATTGCGCATGCCTCCCTTGCAGCCGGCCCGCGGGACCCAGGATTTTCTGCCCGAAGCGGCGCGTCGCCATCGGCACGTGACGGAGACTGCGCGTACGACAGCCGAGCTCTACGGCTACGCCGAGATTGCGACGCCAATTTTTGAATTCACCGAAGTTTTCGCCCGGCCGATTGGCGAAACGAGCGATATCGTGGCTAAAGAGATGTACACCTTCACCGATCGAGGCGGTGAGGAAGTAACCCTGAGACCTGAGAATACTGCTGGGGTTGTACGGGCGGTCCTCTCTAACGGGCTGGTTCAGAACGCCCCGCTCAAATTTTTTTATGCCGGACCAATGTTCCGATACGAGCGGCCGCAAAAGGGGCGGTTTCGTCAGTTTCATCAGATCGGCGTCGAACTGATCGGGGTCGCGCAACCGCAGGCCGACATTGAGGTCATTGCGCTGGGCGGCCGCGTCCTAGACGCGCTTGGCGTTCGTGAGCGCACGGTCCTCGAATTGAACACGCTTGGCGATCCGGACAGCCGGGCTGCCTATCGCCAAGCGCTGACTTCATATTTTTCGCGGCATGTCGCGGAGCTGTCTGAAGACAGCATGCGGCGGCTTGAACGCAACCCATTGCGAATCTTTGATTCGAAGGACCAAGGCGACCAGCGCATCACCGCCGGCGCGCCGCCCTTTGCGGAATACTTGAATTCGGCTTCCCGTGATTTTTTTGCTCGGGTCTGTGATGGGCTGGATCGGCTCGGGATCGGTTATCGGCTCAACCCGCGTCTCGTCCGTGGCCTCGATTACTACACTCACACCGCTTTCGAGTTTATCACCGCGGATCTGGGCGCGCAGGGTACGGTAATGGGCGGCGGACGCTATGACGGGCTCGTGGAGATGATGGGCGGCCCGGCAATGCCCGGCGTAGGCTGGGCCGCTGGAATCGAGCGGCTCGCGATGCTGATTGCCGATCCGCCGTCGCCCTCTCGGCCGATTGCCGTGGTTCCGATCGGCGAAGCGGGGGAGCAAATGGCGCTGATCATTGCGGAGACCTTACGCAATACCGGCTGCAATGTTGATCTCAGCTATTCCGGCAACCTCCAGCGCCGCATGCGACGGGCGAATCGGATTAATGCGCGAGCTGCTGTTCTGATAGGCGAAGATGAAGCGGCGCGCAACGCGGTCACTCTGCGCGACCTCGACAGCGGCGAACAGACCGAGGTTCCCATGGACCCGTCCCTAGGCGAGTTGCGTTCACGGTTGCGGGCGTTCTAGGGCTGAGTCGAGCAGACATGGAAGCGGGGCTCGAATTCCGCCTTCAGCAGCTGCTTCGCCGCCATGCCGAGCTGCGTGCAACGCTGAGTGGCAGCGCGCTGGGAGGTGCCGAGGTTGCAAAGCTGTCCAAGGAATTTAGTGAGCTTTCTCCGATCGTCGAACAAGTAGATGCGCTTGGTCGGGCACGGGAGGAGCTGGATTCCTTGGCTGAAGTGGCAAGATCCGACGATCAAGAACTGAGGGTGCTGGCTGAAGAAGAATTGCAGTTGCTGCGCGACCGAATTCCCGATCTGGAGAACAAGGTCAAGATAAGCCTGCTGCCAAAAGATACCGACGACGAACGCAACGCCATTCTCGAGGTCCGCGCCGGTACCGGCGGCGAAGAGGCAGCTTTGTTTGCGACCGAGCTTTTTCGCATGTATCAGCGCTATGCCGTCTTGCATCGCTGGAATTTCGAGGTCCTCGATTTATCGGAGACCGGCCTCGGCGGCTACAAGGAGGCGAGCGCGTCTATCTCAGGCCGCAATGTGTTTGCCCGGCTGAAATTCGAGTCAGGTGTTCATCGAGTGCAGCGGGTGCCAGAAACCGAAGCCGGTGGACGCATCCACACCTCTGCCGCGACGGTCGCCGTCTTGCCGGAGGCGGAAGAGGTGGACGTCAAGATCGACGACAAGGATCTCCGCATCGACGTCTTTCGCGCCAGCGGACCGGGGGGCCAATCAGTAAATACAACCGACAGCGCCGTGCGAATAACTCATATCCCAACCGGAGTAGTCGTCATTCAGCAGGATGAGAAATCGCAACATAAGAACAAAGCGCGGGCAATGAAGGTCCTGCGATCGCGACTATACGAGATGGAGAGGCAAGCGCGCGACCGCGCTCGCGCGGCCGAGCGTCGGAGCCAAGTCGGCACCGGCGATCGCTCGGAGCGCATTCGAACCTATAATTATCCGCAAGGTCGAGTGACGGACCACCGTATTAACTTCACATTATACAAGATCGACAGAGTGCTAAATGGCGAGGCTCTCGACGAAATCATAGACGCACTGCTGGCCGAGGATCAGGCAACGCGCCTTGCTGCAGTCGAATGATCGGATCAAGGTGCCGCCCACCCTAGCATCAATGGTTAACGAGGCAGCAGCGGCGCTGACAAAAACCGTCTGCATCGAGCCGCGGCGCCACGGGCGCCGCCTCATCGCCGGCGCCTTGGAGATCAGTACGGCAGAGTTGCTGATGATGTCCGATCTCGTGCTCGATAGTTCCGCGGTCGGGCGGCTGCGCGGGCTTATCCGGCGAGTGGCCGAAGGTGAGCCGCTCAGCAGAGTGCTCGGA
>DASXMC010000690.1:0-5026 GCA_036495885.1 Allostellaceae bacterium
GTCGTTCCGGTAAACCGCATCTTCCGGCCGGACGCCGCCGGAAGGGAGCCGGCGAGAAAGTCGCTGAAGGCGGGTCCGGTGTGCGTCCCGCCACCCTCCCAACGACCAACCACATAGTCGCCTTCGGCGATCAGGTCGGCAGTGCCCCAGAAGTTGAGGTCGGGAAACGCTTCGCGGAACCCCATGATGAAGTTCCGTATGTCCTCGCGCCCGCGCCGCGGCGCATGCAGGGAATATTGAAGAAGCATATCCTCTGCAGCAAGTTCTTCGATGATCTTGGGGTTCCAGGGATTGGCCCAGAACCCCTCGAACCAGCGGCCTACAATGGTTTTGTTATCGGTTTCGCGCGACATATCTTCGACCCTCTTTATGCTGTGAATGCCTGTTGGCGAGCGCATCACTACCTCGGGGTCGCAGCAGCCTATATCCGCATCTTGCGTTTTAATTCCTCGGGATTGATCGATTAATTCTGGACGCGACTTTCGTCGAGGCGCCGCTTATGGCGCCTCAAATAGAGTTCCGGACAGCCGCGGCCTGGAACCAAGACGCGTTAGGCGACGGTGCGCACTTGTGGTGCTGTGACCGGGATCTTGTAAAGGTTCACCGCGTTCTCAAAGACCAGTTGGTCGAGCGCCTTTTTCCCCAGTGCGGCTTCGGCTGGGGCGTGGCCCATCACTTTCGAGTGCGGCCACGGGCTGTCGAGACCCGGGAAGTCGCTCGCCCACAGGAAGTTCTGCAACCCGATCTCGGGCACGCGGCGGAAGCCGCCCTCTTCCTCGACCTCGAAGGTGAAAAAGACCTGGCGCTTGACGAACTCGGTCGGTTTGTCGGAGAGCGCGATGTCGGGTTTGAACACGCGGGTTTCGGGGCCGCCGAAATCCCATTCGCGGTCAAACCGCCAGAACAGGAACGGGACCCACCCGACACCGGCCTCTTCGAGCACAAAGCGCACGCCGGGATGCCGGTCGCAGATACCCGAGAAGACAACCGCACTCATCAATTCCGCCATCAGTCCCATCGGGAAATTAGCCACTCGCATCAACGCTTGGTTGCGCGGCTCGATGCCGGTGACCCCGACCCCCATCTGACGCGACCCGCCGCTCGGGTTGGCGTGCAAATTGACCGGCATCCCGGTCTCCGCTGCGGCCGCCCACACCGGCTCCCACATCTGGTGGATCACCGGTTCGGGAGCATTGGCCCAGTCGAAGATAACCCCGGTCGGCAGCCCGAACTCCGCCACACGCATCAATTCCGCCGTCGCCTCCTTGGGCGTCATGCACGGCAGCGGCAACAGCATGATAAACCGGCCGTTCGATTCCTCGTACAATTCGCGCGCCCAGTCGTTGACCGCGCGCACGGCCGCGGCGCGCAATTCGGGGTTCTTGATCGCCGAAATCTGCTCGTAGGGACCGTTGACGAGTTCGGCGTCGACCCCGTCGCGGTCCATGTCTTCGCAACGGTATTTGGCGCTCGCCGCGCGAAAGATGCCGGGCTCCGGCTCCTCGGCCAAGCCCGCCCTGGTATAGCAATTGACCGGTCCGCGGCCAACGCCGGCCCAGCCGACCCCGCTCCACGGGCGATCTTCGACGACCCATTGGCGCACACCGTCTGCGCCGGTCACGATCCGCGGCCCATCATCGGCGAATTTGCGCGGCAGACGCTTTGTCCACAAATCAAACGGTAAATGCATCACCCGGCAATGGCCGTCCGCCGACACCACCCCAAATCTCTTCTCCATCGCGCGCTTCCTCCTGTAACGGTTTTAAATTCTCACCACCCTCGACATAGCACTCTATCCAACGCGACCTGCGTGCGGCGCATCTCGGTGAGATCAACAACGATCAGTCGCCACGAAAGACTGCCTCCATGTTGTTCCCGTCCGGATCGAGAACAAAGGCGGCGTAATAGTGAGGCCGCCGCAGACCAGGCGCGCCATTATCCGTGCCGCCGGCTTTTAGCGCCGCGGCGTAGAAGGCCTCGACCTCGGCTCGGCTTTTGGCGCCAAAAGCAGTGTGTTGCCTGACCGAATGGGGATGGTAACGATCAATCCAAAAGACCGGGAAATCCACGCCGTAGCCGACGCCATCGGTCCCGAGACCTTCCGGGATCTGCATGGCGCGCCGTAGACCGAGCACACCAAGAATTGCGTCGTAGAAAGCGGCGGAGCGCCCGACATCCGCCACCCCAATGCCGGTATGATCGATCATGGAGCCCTCCGAGCTGGGTGGGGCGTCTCCTCGACGAGTGGTGACAAAGCGCCCGGACATTCGCAACCCTATGCTGCGGCACGAGCGGTGATCAGCGCGGGGCGGCGGTTGCGGAACTCGGTCGCTTTCTCGAAAGCGTCCGCAATACGGAACACGGTCGGCTCCTGGAATGGCTTGCCGACGAGCTGCATTGCTACTGGCAGCCCGCCTTCGCCAAAACCCGAGCAGATCGAGATCGCCGGGTACCCGGCGACGTTGAACGGCATCGTAAAGCTGGGCGTGGCGAACGTATCCCATACCGGTACTTCGTCGATCCTCGCGGCTTCCGCCGGCTGTGCCGCCGTCAGCACCACGTCGAGATCCTTCATCGCGGTCTGCAGTTCGGCGCGCAATTCGCGGCGGCGGCGCACCGCCTGGACATAGTCGACGCCCGAAACCAGGGCCCCCAGCATCAGCCGGCGTTGCACCCGCTCGCTGAAATCGCCGAGCCGGGTGCGGGCCCACTCCTCGTAGGCGGCGGCACGCTCGACCATCGAGATCAGCGAACCGCACGCGCCCCAATCCTGCAATGGCGACAGCTGAACCTCGCGGATTTCGGCGCCAAGGCTGCGAAAGGTCGCGATCGCATCGTCGATGCCACGCTTTGTGCCTGGGCTCACCCGATAATCGACCTCGTGAAAATGGTGGATGACGCCAATCTTGAGCCCCTTTACCCCACCTCCCAACTGTGCGGTGTAATCGGACACCGTCCGGTTGGCACTCGCCGGGTCGCCCGGATCGTGCCCGGCCAGCGCCTGCAGCATCAGGGCGCAATCCTCGGCGGTCCACGCCATCGGCCCGATATGGTCGAGGCTGAAGGCGGCGGGCGCCACCCCGGCGCGGCTGACGAGACCATAGGTCGGCTTGATCCCGGCGATGCCGCAGAGTGCCGCGGGGCCGCGGATCGAGCCGCCGGTATCGGTGCCGATGCCGCCGAGGATCAGCCCGGCCGCGACCCCAGCACCGGTGCCGCTGCTGCTGCCGGCGGTAAAATGGTCGGGGTTCCACGGGTTGCGCGCCGGCGGCCACGGCACATCAAAAGACGGGCCGCCATCGGCGAATTCGTGGGTCGTGGTTTTACCCATCAGCACGGTGCCGGCGGCAGCGAGCCGTTCGGCGCAGGCGGCATCGGCCTCGGGGATATTGTCGGCGAGGATGCGCGACTGACAGGTCGTTCGGATCCCTTTGGTGTCGACGATGTCCTTGAGGCCGATCGGGATGCCGTGCAACGGCCCCTTTGGGCCGTGCGCGACGATCGCCGCCTCGGCGGCGCGCGCCTCGGCCAAAGCGCGATCCTCGGTCAGATGGATAAAGGCGTGCAGCTGGTTATCGAGGGCATGAATGCGGTCGAGGCAGGTGCGCGTCAGCTCGACCGGGGAGAGCTCTTTTTTTGCGATCAGCCGGGCGGCTTCGGCGATCGTCAGGATCTGCTCGCTCACCACAAATCCTCCTCGGCAAACTCGTAGACATGGGCGGGTTCGGCCATCCGGCCGCGCGGCTGGCGCACCCGCGCCGCCATATCGGCCAACGCGGGATAGATCGATCTGAGGTCCTCCTTTTGCGTCGGCGTCAAGCTCAACCCGGCGCGGGCGAGCAGAAAGTCAAGTGCTGCGTCAGAGATTTCAGAAGGCATCAG
This sequence comes from Allostellaceae bacterium, assembly GCA_036495885.1. Taxonomy (GTDB): domain Bacteria; phylum Pseudomonadota; class Alphaproteobacteria; order ATCC43930; family CGMCC-115725; genus AP-15. The sequence continues at coordinate 3,883 of DASXMC010000690.1, forward strand.
CATTCTCCTCGGTGGGGCGGCGCCGACGCTGCGCTACAAGCTTTGGACGGGCGCCGTGGGATCTCCGACAAGAACCGTGCCGTGAGCGGCGGCCGGATGCAACCACCAGCCCGGTATGCCGGGGCTGGCGAACCGCCAAATTCCCGTGTAACCGGGAATTAACCGGGAATTTTTTCTGCGTCATCTCAAAATACACCGTATGATCAATAACTTGTTGCCAAAGCATCGTTGCGAAACCGGGAATTTTGCGCGGCATAAACGGGAATTGATTCGGCGCAACCGGGCATTCGCAGGAAATCGCGGAGCGTTGTCATCGCGCCCAGCTGCATTTGGTAACGCGCGGTCCGGACGCTGCCATCTTGGACAAATTGCCATCTTTTTCACCGCAACCCGCTACGTTGTAGTGGGCGACTCTGACGCGTGTCACCGGCTTCCTAGAGCCACTGCTCCGTCGTTGGCCCCTGGGCCCCCGGTTTTGCGGGGGTGACGAGGAAGGAAAGATCGGCATTATCTGTCGGTTCCGCACCAACCAGCTGCCCAACAAAACCAGACGATTAAGGCGCTGGTATGGCCCGGCGGCTTTCATGGCACGGCGTTTGCCCGCGGTCGGATCCTGCCGCCCGGCCGCGCTTGCACTGAATGGGGACGAGAGGCCCCGTGTCTAGGCGCTGACGCCGCTCGGCAGCCTTCCGCCGCGGCCGTGGGGCAGCGTGTGGAGCTTTAAGGCGACCGGATTGCCGAGCCAGATCGCATAATCGCTGTGGTCCTCGACCGCATCGGTGGTCAGCGGGTGGACCAGAATGTCCAGCCCCTCGCGGTTCCGCATCAGATAAGGTACGACGTGCTCGAACTGGTCGGGCTTGAAAATGACGAGAACATTGGAGATCGGGTGCGGTCCGACCGGCGTGTCGCGGAAGCCATCGATCTCGACCCGGAACTTCTCGCTTATTGCGGCGCACACTTGCTCGGCAACAGAGCGCGTTTTTGACAAATCGTAATAGATATGGGCGTGGTACCCCAAATTCGCGACGGATTGTGCGGTCTTCTCAGTCATCGGACGGCACTCCCTGCAGATTGCAATGGCACGCGGCATTTTACCACGCGGCATTTTACACAGTGATGCCCGCAAGTCGATGCAGCCGAC
>DASXMC010000691.1:0-1517 GCA_036495885.1 Allostellaceae bacterium
CCTGAGCATGAACCCTGCATGTGCAGGTAAACGACCCCGTCATCGAAATCATGAAAGATGATGTCGCCGCCATCCTGCGCCACCGCCGGGCGCACCCGCGTTTCGAGCAATTCCTTGATCTGGGCCACGATCTCGTCGTCTTCGCCGTCGGGTTCCGTCTCTGCCGCAAGCTCGCCGATTTCGGCGCCTTCCGCGAAAACCGGCCGGCCTGTAGTGAAATGCTCCATAATCGCCCCAAGGATCGCCGGCTTCAGATGATACCAGTCACCCTCATCCTGTTTGGTGACGGTGATAAAGTCGGCGCCAAAGAAGACCCCGGCGACGTCGGGCAATCCGAACAGCCGCTCGGCCAAAGGCGATACGCGGGCCGCCGCCGGAGTGGTGAAATTAGCAGTCCCCCGCGTCATCACCGTGCGGCCGGGGAGAAATTTGAGGGTCGCGGGATTGGGCGTCTGCTCGGTTTGAATGAACATCGGCGGCTCCAGATAGCGGGATTAAAGCTGCTTAACCTCTACCATGGGAGCCGCGCTGCGGCGGTTCAACCCCAGGGTAGTCGGATACCGGCTGGTCCGGCGCTCGGGATCGGGTCGAACTCGTCCGGGCCCGCACTCCCCTCCACGCCCGTTCACGGGCGCAGCAATCCGCTGATCTGTTGCGCCTCGCGCAAAACCGGTTCGGCGATCGCGCTAGCTCGCTCGACGCCGCGCCGCAAGACCCGGTCGATATAGCCGGGATCGGCCAACAGTCGGCGCATTTCGCCGCCGATCCGGCCCAGCACTTCGACCGCGAGCATGCTCAGCGCTTCCTTGAATTCGGAGAAGTTGCGGCCGGCAAAGCCGGCGAGTGCAGCCTCGCGCGATTGGCTTGCCAATGCGGCATAGATGCCGACCAGATTGTCGGCCTCGGGACGGCGCTCGAGATCGGCGATCGTCGCCGGCAGCGGCTCGGGGTCGGTTTTGGCGCGGCGGATCTTCAACGTGATCGCGTCGGCGTCGTCGGTCATGTTGATGCGTGAATAATCCGAGCCGTCCGATTTCGACATTTTTTTGGTGCCGTCGCGCAGGCTCATGACCCGCGTCGCCGCACCAAAAATCTGCGGCTCGGGCAATGGGAAAAACTCGCGCTCGTACCGGCGGTTGAAGGCGCCGGCGATGTCGCGCGCGAGTTCCAGATGCTGCTTCTGGTCTTCGCCGACCGGCACGTGGGTTGCTTTGTAGACGAGGATGTCGGCCGCCATCAACACCGGATAGGCGTAAAGGCCGAGCCCCGCCATGTCGCGCTGCTTGCCTGCCTTTTCCTTGAACTGGGTCATGCGGTTGAGCCAGCCGAGCGGGGTCAGGCAGGCAAGCAGCCAGGCAAGCTCGGCATGCGCCGGGACCATGCTCTGGTTAAAGATGATGCAGCGCTCGGGGTCGATGCCGGCGGCGATATAGGCGGCCGTCACCTCGCGGGTCGAGGTGCGCAATTCCTCGGGGTCCTGCGGCAGGGTCAGGGCATGCAGGTCAACAATGCAAAAG
>DASXMC010000692.1:0-6957 GCA_036495885.1 Allostellaceae bacterium
ATTTTGGTCAACAGCGCGTTCGCGGTGCAAGGACCTGCGGATGCGACACGCGATCCGCTTGGTGCATACTCGGATCGAGCAGCAAGCCCGCGCCAATGACGGAAAGCGCTTCAACGCAGGCCGATATCGCGGCGGCAAAACCCTTGCGGCCAATCGATCCGGTCGACCGCCGCGTAGGCGCGGGTGTGCGCTTCGGCGAAATCTTTGCCGAGCGCGGTGACGCCGAGCACACGGCCGCCATCGGCGATCAAATGCTGGTCCCCCGCCTCCTCTGGGGCAGGCTTGCGGGTCGCTGCGTGAAAGATCTTGACCGCGGGATCGGCAGCGGCGCGATCCAGCCCCTGAATCATGCTGCCGCGCTCGGGCAGATCGGGATAGCCCTTCGCCGCCATCACCACACACAGGGCCGCCTCGGGTTGCCAGCGCAGATCGACTTGGCGCAGGATGCCGTCATGCGCCGCAAGTAGCGCCGGCAGCGGGTCGCTCATCAGCCGCATCATCAGCACTTGGCACTCGGGATCGCCAAAGCGGGCGTTGAATTCGAGCAGCATCGGCCCCGCTTCGGTCAGCATCAGCCCGGCATAGAGTACGCCCTTGAACGCCCGGCCCTGCGCTCGCATCGCCGCGACTGTCGGCATGATGATGCGGTCCATGATCTGACCTTCGAGCAGGGGGGTCAGCGCCGGAGCCGGCGAGATGGCGCCCATGCCGCCGGTATTGGGACCGGTGTCGCCGTCGCCGAGCCGCTTGAAATCCCGGGCCGTCGCCAGCGGCAAAACGTCCTTCCCGTCGACCAATGCAAAAAAGCTCGCTTCCTCGCCTCCGAGAAAATCCTCGACGACGATCTCGCGCCCAGCCTCGCCGAATTGGCGCTTGACCAGGGCGGCATCGACGGCACGGCAGGCAGCATCGCGATCGGCGGCGATGACGACACCCTTGCCGGCGGCGAGCCCGTCGGCCTTGACGACGATCGGCGTAGGGTGCCGAGCGATATGGTCTTTGGCCGCTGCCGCGTCACGGAAACGGTGGAAAGCCGCGGTCGGAATGCCGGCCCCGGCGCAGAGCTCTTTGGCGAAGGATTTCGAGGCCTCGAGTGCGCAGGCCGCGGCGGTCGGACCAAAGGCGGCCACACCTTCGGCTTCAAGCGCATCGACGAGCCCCGCGGCGAGCGGCGCCTCCGGCCCGACGACGACAAAATCGATCCGCTCGCGGCGGCAGAATGCGACGAGGCCGGCGGTATCGGCGACGGCGATCGGCACGCATTCGGCCTCCTCGGCGATACCGGCGTTGCCCGGTGCGCAATAGAGCCGGTCGACCAAGGGCGACGCCGCGATCGCCCAGGCGAGCGCGTGCTCGCGTCCGCCCGATCCTACGATCACGACGCGCATTGTCAGCCTCCTTCCCCTCTCCGCCCTTCAGGGGGGAGAGGGGACGGTGAGGTGGGGGGCCGCCGTCGTAGCATTGCCCACCTCACCCCAACCCTCTCCCCCCGCAAACGGGCGGAGAGGGAGCGCCTTTGCCCGCGCCAGCCTATCTCTCGGCTCAGCACCTGCATCTTTAGGTCCTTTTCCCTCTTCGCCTTGTGCGGGCGGAGAGGGGGCTCTTAGCGTGCCGCATCGCGCTTCTCCCCGTGCCCGGCTAATATATAGCGATGAACGATCTGCTGACCGCAGCACCGCCGCGGACGAACATCGTCGAATATACCGTCTCCGAGCTGTCGCAGGCGCTCAAGCGCTCGATCGAAGACGAATTTGCTTATGTCCGCGTGCGCGGCGAGGTCTCGGGGTTCAAGCGCCATGGTTCGGGCCATTGCTACTTCGCGCTGAAGGACGCGGAGGCCGTACTCGATGCGGTGTGCTGGCGGATGACCGCGATTCGGCTCGGCGTCAAGCCCGAGGACGGCATGGAGGTGGTGTGCACGGGGCGGCTCACCACATTTCCCGGCCGCTCGAAGTACCAGCTCGTCGTCGATTCGGTCGAGCTTGCCGGGATCGGCGCCTTGCTCAAGCTGCTCGAAGAACGGCGCCGACGGCTCGCGGCCGAGGGATTGTTCGCGCTCGAGCGCAAAAAGAAGCTGCCGTTTCTGCCCGACGTGATCGGCATCGTGACTTCGCCCACCGGGGCGGTGATCCGCGACATCCTGCACCGGCTCGCCGACCGTTTTCCGCGGCGGGTGCTGGTCTGGCCGGTCGCGGTTCAGGGCGAAGGGTCGGCAGGCCAGGTCGCAGCCGCGATCAGCGGCTTCAACCGGCTGCCCCAGCCGGGCACGCCGCACCCGGGCACGCCGCGACCGGGCGTGCCGCGGCCCGATCTGATCATCGTTGCGCGCGGCGGCGGCAGTCTCGAAGACCTGATGGCGTTCAACGAGGAGATCGTCGTGCGCGCGGCGGCCGCCTCGATGATCCCGCTGATCTCGGCGGTCGGACACGAAACCGACACGACCCTGATCGATCACGCCAGCGACCGGCGCGCGCCGACACCGAGTGCGGCCGCCGAAATGGCGGTGCCGGTACGGCTCGATCTGGTGGCCGACGTCGCGGCCAAGTCGTCGCGGTTGTCGGGTGGTTTGGCGCGCCTTCTGGCCGAACGGCGGCTGCATTTGGCGGGGCTGGCGCGCGGTCTGCCGTTGCCGCAAGATCTGATCGGCAATGCCGCACAGCGCCTCGATGACCGTGCCGAGCGGCTGCGGCTCGCCGCCGAGCGCCATCTGCGCGCCGCCCGCCATCGGCTCGATCTCGCCGCGGTACGGCTGCGCCCGGATGTGGTCGGCGCCGACCTTGCCCGCGCCCGTGAACGCCTGGACGAAACCGCGGTGCGGCTGAGTGCGGCGATGGCGCGCGCGATCGAGACCAAACGCCATGGTCTCGACAATTTCGCCGGCCGGCTCGCGACCCACTCCGAGCGGCACGAGAGCCTGTTGGCGCGCGGCTATGTCGTGGTCCGCGACGGTGCCGCGCGGGTGTTGACCGAAGCGGCGGCGATCAAGCCGGGCGAGGGCCTCGAACTCGAATTTTACGACGGCAAAGTCGGCGCCATCGCCGGCCGCACCCCGCGCCGTCCGGTTCGCCGCGCCCCGCCGCGCCCCGAGCAAGGCAGTCTCTTCTAGTGCGCTCGCCGCGCCGGGCCCGGCCCGACGACCAGCGCGCGGTCATCGCTTTTCTTGGCCGGCCGTCTTCGTACGGGCCGGAAATCGACCGGGTATATTGCCTGGAGACCCATGCATCGCTGATCTTTCTGGCGGGTGATCGGGCCTATAAGCTCAAGCGCGCGGTCAAATTCCCCTACCTCGATTTTTCGACTGCCGAGCAGCGCCGTGCCGCCTGCGCGGCCGAATTGGCGCTGAACCGACGCACCGCACCCTCGCTCTATTTGAACCTGCGCCGGCTCGGGCGCGATCCCTCGGGCAAACTCGGCTTTGTCGATGATGGCCCGGCGCTCGATTGGGTCGTCGTGATGCGACGCTTCGACCAGGACTCATTGTTCGATGCGCTCGCCCAAAAAGGGGAGTTGGACGGGCCGCTGATCGATGCCCTCGCCGATCATATCGCCGAGTTTCACGCGGCGGCCGAAGAGCGCCCGGATCACGGCGGTGCTGCGGCACTGGCCGACATCGCCGAGACCAACCACACGGTTTTGGCCGCGGTTCCGGGCGGGGTATTTGCCGCCGAACGCGTCGAAGCGATCCTCGACAAATGGCGCCAGGCGATTCTGAAGGCGACACCGCTGCTCGAAGCGCGGCGCGCGGCCGGGAAGGTGCGGCGCTGCCATGGCGATCTGCATTTGCGCAACATCTGCCTCGTTGACGGCCAGCCGACCCTGTTCGACTGCCTCGAATTTTCCGAGGCGCTCGCCAGCATCGACATTCTCTACGATCTCGCCTTTTTGCTGATGGATCTCGAGCATCGCGGGCTCGGGGATTTCGCCTGCCGGGCGCTCAACCGATATCTCGACCGCACAGAGGAGGATGACGGGCTCGGCGCGATGCCGCTGTTCTTGTCATTGCGCGCCGGGATCCGCGCCCATGTCACCGCGACCGCACTCGGTGCCACGGCAAATCGGGATAAAAAGCCGGAGATGGCGGAAGAAGCGCGGCGCTATCTCGATCTCGCACACCAATGCCTCGAACCGCAGCCTTGCCGGCTCATCGCGATCGGCGGATTGAGCGGCAGCGGCAAGTCGACGATTGCGGCGGCCTTGGCGCCCGAGCTCGGCTTGCGTCCGGGTGCCCGGGTCTTGCGCAGCGACGTGATCCGCAAACTGGCGCTGGGTGCGGCCCCCGAGAGCCGGCTGCCGGCCGAGGCCTACACCGCGGAGATCACCCGGCGGGTCTACGACCGCCTGCAGGAAAAGGCGGGAGCCGCCCTTGCCGCGGGCTATACGGCGATCATCGATGCGGTGGCGCTGTTGCCCGACGAGCGGCATGCCTTTGCCGAGGTCGCGCGCAAGGCCGGTGTGCCGTTTACCGGATTGTGGCTCGAAGCCGATGCCGAAGCGATGGCCGGGCGCATTCGTACCCGTCGCGGCGATGCTTCGGATGCCACCGCGGAGGTGCTGGCCCAGCAATTGCGGCAGGGCCCGGGCCCGCTCGATTGGGCCCGGATCGACGCCAGCGGCACTCCGGACGAGTCCCTCGCGTCGGCCCGCCGCGCGCTGGGACTCCCCTGAGGCTTATTCCATCGGCAAGCCGGCATGCACGCCGCGGGAGTCGAGCGGGGTGAATTGCGGCGCCAGGGCCGGGATCGCGACCTCGGCCAGGGTTTCCGGGGTCCAGCCGCCCTGCCGGTGCACCATCCGCACCGGGCGCATGTGGCCGTAGAGCGACAGCTCGCCGGCGCGCTGGTGGAACACCTGGCCGTTGACATTGGCGGCCTGCTCGGAGGCGAGGAAAACGCATAGCGGTGCGATCGCGTCGGCCCGGCTGCGCCGCAGCCGCTCTTCGCGCAACGCCGCCGCGGCGGTGTCCTTCGGGGTCGGCACCGAGCGCGTCATTCGCGTGTCGGCCGATGGACAGATCACATTGACCGTAATGCCGCGCGCCGCATTTTCCATCGCGACGATGCGAGCCAATGCGACAATCCCGAGCTTGGCCGCTCCGTAATTGCATTGCCCGGAATTGCCGAGCAGGCCCGAGGTCGAGGACACCATGACAATGCGGCCGTAATTCTGTTCGCGGAACAAGTTGATCGCGGCGCGGTTGATGTTGAAGTGGCCGGTCAGGTGGACGTCGATGACCGCCTGCCAATCCTCGGGAAACATGTTGTGAAACATCTTGTCGCGCAGGATGCCGGCGGCATTGAACACGATATGGAGCCCGCCAAAGGCCTCGCGGGCTTGGCTCACCATCTGTAAGCAGTCGTCGAAATTGGCGACCGAGCCGTAATTTGCCACCGCCTCGCCGCCTGACGCCTTGATCTCGTCGGCGGTGTCCTGCGCCGGCCGCTGGTCGGATCCCTCGCCGCTGCCGCTGGTGCCAGGATCGTTGACCACAATCTTGGCACCGTGTGCGGCCATCAATTTGGCGACCTCGGCGCCGACCCCGCGCCCCGAGCCGGTGCAGATCGCGACCCGTCCGTCGAGCATGCCCATCCCTCGAGCCCCTTCCCTTATTGTTGCAGCTATTGTCGCAGCGCGCGGGTTGTCGAGGCCGCCGCCGCTTTTGTCAATTGGCGCGGCTGCCGAGGTGCGGCGCAGAAAGGGCGTGAGGGATGCCATTCGAGACCAGGCGGGCGGCGGCAGCACCCGACGCCATTGCCCCCGACGGTTCTGACGTGCGGATATTGTCCGGCCTCTCGCGCGGCGGACTGGCATTGTTCTCGCTGCCGCCCGGTGCAGTCGCGAAAGCGGTCGCCCACCGCACCGTCGAGGAACTCTGGTTTGTCGTTGCCGGGCGCGGCCGCATATGGCGCAAGCTCGGCCAGGAGGAGGCAATCGTCGAACTCGATCACGGGGTGTCGCTCGCCATCCCGACCGGCATATCCTTCCAATTTCGCTGCGACGGGGCAGAGGCGCTGACCATCCTCGGTGCCACGATGCCGCCCTGGCCCGGTATGGACGAGGCCTATGCAGTCGAAGGAATTTGGCCGCCCACCGTCTAAAGCGCCGCTCGCAACGCCGGCGGCGAGGATCGAGCTAAAGCAGATTCCTTTCCGGCGAGATGGCGAGGATGCGGTTGCCGCGAGCTTACGGTTGACAATACTGGACTTGCCAGACCGCGTACGGCGAGAGCAGCCACGCAAAGGAGGATGAGACCGGTGTTCACCAGCCTGTCGGACGAGCAGCGGCAGTTTATCGCGACCGTTCGCGATCTTGCGCAAAGCGAATTCCGCGCCCGCGCCCAGAGCTACATGACCGGCGCCTTTCCGTGGGAGAACATGCGCGGGCTTGCCCAACTGGGCGTGCTCGGCATGGCCGTGCCCGAGGAATATGGCGGGTTGGGCCTGCCGGTGTTTGACACCGCACTGGTCCTCGAAGAGATCGCCAAGGTCTGTTATGTGACGGCGATGGCAGTGCTGGGCGAAGTCGGGGTGCAGACCCGGATCATCGCCGCCTACGCGCCCGAGGCAATCAAACGGCGCATCCTGCCGGCAGTGGTCAGTGGCGATTGCCTGTTGGCGATCTGCATGACCGAGCCCGATGCCGGCACCGATGTCGCTAATTACAAGACAAATGTCGACCGGGTCGGCAACCGGCTGCGCCTCAACGGGGTCAAAACCCTGATCAGCCGTGCCGAGGAGGCCGGCATGTTTGTCGTCTTCACCCGCATCGACAAAAAGCCCGAACGCGAAGGCATCGGCTGCGTGCTGGTTGAAAAAGGCACGCCCGGGTTTGCGGTCACCGGCACCTTTCACACGATGGGCGGCGAGAACCTGCACGAGATTCGCTTTGAGGATTGCGAATTGCCGCCAGAAAACCTGGTATTGGAGGACGGTTTTCGGAAATTGCTGTCGGCGTTCAACA
>DASXMC010000693.1:0-4491 GCA_036495885.1 Allostellaceae bacterium
GCGGATACCGAGATCGGCCCGGCCGGGATCGGCGTCGATGTCGTCGAGGGCCTTTAACTGCAGGATGTGTCGGGCATAGATCGCATAGGGGTCGCCGAGCCAAGTCTCGATCTGGGTGACCGACAGCTGGCGCGGACGCGCAGCAAGCGGCGGGCGCGGTGCGGCCGGCGGCAGCGGCGCGTACTGCGCTGCATCGAGCCGGACGGCCGCGGCCGTGATTTCGGGATCGGGCTCGAGAGCGCGATCGAGCCCGACCGCGCGCAGCACCGCGTCGAGCCGCAACAGCCAGCGCGACGGCACCGTCGGGACACCTTCGCTGCGCGCCGCTCGGGTCAATGCGGCTTGGGGGGCGGCCAAAGCCTGAACAAAGTCATGGGCGGCGATGCCGATCGCCCGTTCGGGGACGGCAATCTTGAATTCGCGCCGCATCTGCCGCGACATCCACGGATCATGCGCCGCCGAGCCGGGCCAGCTGCCCTCGTTGAGCCCGCCGAGGACGACGAGATCGGCGTGCTGCAGACGCGACTCGACCAAGCCCCAGATCGCCAACCGCGGGTGGCGGCCCCAGACCGGACGCACAACCGCGCCGGCTGACAATGCCTCGAACAAGGCCGGGTAATCTTTACCCGCGAAGAGCGGGAAATCCGCGGCCGCCCCGATCAGCTCGTTGTAGAGGCGGGCAGCGGTTTCACCGGCAATCTGGTGCCACAGCCGGGTGGCGCCGGTCTCGTCTTCGCTGGCGGCGAGCCGCTCAGCCGCCTCGATATGCGCGGTCACGAGGCGGGCGAGCGGAACTGCCCTGCCCGCCAACAGATCCGGCAGATCACCGAGACAGGCTTCAAGGCGGTTGACGAAGCCGCGCAGCCGAGAGTCGTTTCTGCTCGCGACCGCGTCCCTGAGGCCGGCAAAGCCGGGAGCGGGGCGCGGGCCGCGGATCGCCAGTTCGAGCCGCCGGGTCAGCTCGCGGAACGCCGCGGGGGCAAGATTGCCGGCGGCAAGGGGGTGTTTCAAAGCCGCCAACAGCGGCACCGGCGCCAGCTCGCTCGCCGCAAGATCGAGGACCATACGCAGAAAGACGCCGGGCGGCGTGCGGTTCAACGGCAGGCCGGCCGAGTCGTCGATCGCTATGCCCCAGCGCGCGAGTTCGGCGGCAACTTGGCGGGCAAGCTCGCGGTCGGGTGTGACGAGGGCCGCGGTGGCGCCCGGACTTTCGAGTTGGCGCCGCAGCAACAGCGCGATCGTCAGCGCCTCCTCGTGCGAGGAGGCACAGTCATAGCGGCTGAGCCCGCCAACAGCCCCGACGGAAACCGGAGCAAGAGTGCGCCAGGCATCGCTCGTCACGGCCGGCCGCATCGCTTCGCCGACAAGGGCCAACCGGCGGGCATGAGCGGCAAGCGGCGCGCGCCCGCCGCGCCTGATCCACGGCCAATCGGGAACCTCGGACGGCGCCAGCTCGAACGCTTTCAACAGAGTGGCGAGCAGATATTGCGGGTGCGCCTCGTCGGTCTCGATTGCGGACCATTCTTCGACGCCGCAGCGGCGATCGAGACCGGCCATGATCACGGCACCATGATCGAGGCCGGCAACCACCCGGATCAATTCAGTCATGGCTGGGACGCCGCCGGTCAGTCCCGCCGCGATCACCGGATCATGCGGCGGGCTGCGCTGCCACAGCGCCGCTTGGCGACGCAGAAGGCGATTGCGTCGATCGCCGGGATCGATCGCACCCTCGGCGGCGAGCAACGCCGGCCAGTGGCTCGGCAATATCTCGAGCAGCTTGCACACGATTTCCCAGTGAGCGGCGAGATCAGCAGGGGCAAGATCGCGCAGCTGCGAAAAATCCGCTCCTTCGGTCGCAACCGTGTCGAGCAGGCGCGCGAGGCTCGCGGCCAGCGCTGCCGCTTGGCCCGGGAGCAGTGGACCGCGGCCACCCTGTTCGGCCCATTTGAGGACGAGCCGGGTCAGCAACAGCCGGCGGCGCAATTCCGGGATCGCCGGCGGTACCGACAGCCCATCGCCATCGCCGAATTCGTCGGAAAGCGAGATCTCGTCCGGGTCGAGGTCACCGACCGGGCGCATCCGCGGCAGCAACAAAGGCGTTCCCGGCTCGCCGCCATCGGGTGCTGCGCGCAGAAAAGCTTCGCGCAACGAGCGGACGGCACGGCGGGTTGGGAGCAGGACCAGCATCCGCGATAGCGCTAGCGGATCGCCGGCGGCCATCCTCAGCAGTCCCTCTGCCAGGGTCGCCAGAAACGGGTATTCGGGCGCAATCGTGTAAAGGCGGGGCCGCATTCAGCGAGCTTTCACCGACCGCGTCATCGCGGCGTCAGAGTCGAGACTGCCATCCCGACAGATCGTCGAACTGCCTCGTTATCGCTCGACCCCCTTCCAGCAGAGGCGTTGGCGCGTCGCGACCAGACCCGCCGGGGTCCCGATATGGTACCATTCGCCGTCGTGCACGATCGCACCAAGCCGTCCGGCTCGTTCGGCCCGATCGAAAAGCCGCACCAGCGAAAAGATGCGATCGGTCCAGTCGTCGAATAGGCGGCGATGCAGCAGCTGGATGCCGGCGAACAAGAACGGAGCGATTTCGCATTCTCGTCGGCGGCGCGGTTTTCCTGTCTGATCGAGCAAATAATCGCCGTCGCCGTCATAGCCGACGGCGTCCACTGTTCGCTGCAGCAACAGCACCGCATCCATGCGCGCGGGGTCAAAGGCCCGGGTCAAGCGCAACAATGCCGGATCCCTGCCGTCGAGCCAGAAGACATCGGCATTGACGACAAAAAACACCTCGCCCAGCGACGACAACGCGCGCGCAACGCCGCCGCCGGTCTCGAGCAATTCGGCCTCGTGCGAAATTTCGATATTAGGCGCTTGGCGGCAGGCGAGCTGGGCGGCGACTTTTGCGGCCATATAATGGGTGTTGACGACAACATGCTCGACCCCGGCAAGGGCCAGCCGGTCGATCGCGTGGTCAAGCAGGGTGCGCCCGTTCAATTCGACAAGCGGCTTTGGCACGGCGTTGGTAACCGGGCGCAGCCGGGTTCCGAGCCCCGCGGCCAACACCATCGCCCGGCGCGGCGGCAGCATCATGCCAGTTCCGCCGGATCGGGCGCGCGCCGTGAGGATGCGGGCAGATAACGGGCGAGCCAGCCGGCGATATCGCTCAACGCCGGATGCCGCAGATCGCTGTCGAGAAGCCGCCAGAGCCGGGGGATATGGCAAAGATAGGCCGGCTTGCCGTCGCGTTTCCACAGCCGGGTAAAGATGCCGAGGATCTTGCAATTGCGCTGGACTGCTAGAACCACAGCCGCTCGCTGCAGATCGGCGTAGTCAAAGTCAGCGAACCTGCGGAGGTAGCCCTCAGTCATTGCCTGGCGCAATCCCTCGGGTACGTCGCGCCGGGCGTCCTCCAAAAGTGATACGAGGTCATAGACCGGCGGTCCGAGGACGGCGTCCTGGAAATCAAGCAGACCACAGGCCGCCACTCCGCGACGCCCGGGCAGCAGCATCAAATTGTCGATGTGGAAATCTCGGAGCACCAGGGTCGCCGGCATGAGATCGAGAGCAGTCGGCAACAGCGCCCGCCACAGAGCCAAATATTCTTCGCGCAACGCTTCCGAAAGTGCCTCGCCGAGCACTGCCGGCATATACCAATCGACCAGCAAAACTGCCTCATCGAGCAGGCTTTTTTCGTCATAGGGCGGCAGATCCGGGTTGCCGACCACGCCCACCCTCGTCTGCAGGGTTGAGAGCACATTGATGGCGAGCGCGTAGAGAGCGGTCTCGTCGGCGCCCGAGTGCAGCAACCGCGTGTAGGTGTCGTCGCCGAAATCCTCGATCAGCAGAAAACCTTGCGCGGTGTCCTGGGCCATCACCGCCGGCGCGCTCAACCCCAACCCGCGCAAAATCGCTGCCACGGCAGTATAGGCCGCGACATCCTCGTGCGGTGGCGGCGCGTCCATGACGACGGCGCTTTCGCGGCTGCGGCGGAGCCGGAAATATCTGCGGAAAGATGCGTCGCCGGCGAGCGCCACCGCGGACGTGCCGCCCCAGCCGCTGGCTTCGATAAACCGAGCCATAGCTTGCCGGCGCGGCAAGCGGATCGGAGATAAAGGAGCAACGACGCTGTTCTCCGCACCCGCGACGATGCCGGTGGCTGAATTAGGCATCAGCCGCGATGTCATGGAGGCGCGCGCACCAAGTGCCGGCGCCATCGATCACGGCACGGCGGCTCTCCGGCTGATCGCCGAATTCGAGTGTGATGTCGAGGCGATGCCGCGGCAGCAACGGGCCGAGCCGGTCGGGCCATTCGATCAGCGAAATGCCGTCGGCAAAGGCCTCCTCGATCCCGAGCTCCCAGATTTCGTCGGCCGCTGTGAGGCGGTAAAGGTCGAAATGCCAGATTGCCCCGCCGGCTGCTTCGTAGTTCTGTACTAGGGTGAAGGTCGGGCTCGGCACCTCCTCGTCGGCTGAATTGCGGGCACGGAT
>DASXMC010000694.1:0-4593 GCA_036495885.1 Allostellaceae bacterium
GGTAGGAAGGTTCAACATGCGGTTGCAGACGTTTTATTTTATTGGCGCGCTCGCGGTTACGGCAATCCCGCTCTCGGCTGGAGCGCAATCATTGCCGGCGAATGACCAGTGGACCAATGCTCAGGCGGCGTTACCGACGGATGATCAGTGGACCGCCAATGCTCAGCCAGACAACCAGGCCGTTCCGCAGTGCCCCCCGGGCTATGATTGGGAGCCTGCGGGATATCTCGGGGGCGGCACATGGCACCCTGCCTTCTGCGGGTCGCGCAGCAGGACAATACACTTTTGATGCAATAGCTGGGAATGCGGGGCGCAAGGCAACGCCCCGCACCCGGTCACCCGGTTCAGAGTGCGCGATGAAGTTCGAAAGGTCCCACGGGTACTTCAAACCCTCGATCCTGCGAACCGGCCGCTCACCGGTCTGGCCCTCGGTTATACGGAACTCGACTGGTCAGCTCTGGGTCTGATCGCGGCCGAAGCAGCAGCGGGAATCGAAGACCAGACCGACGGCGAGCAGCGCTCAAAGCCTGCGGCCTCTGCTGCGGCCTGCATGTTGGAGGAATGACCATGACAGCGAATTTCAATGTGGAACTTGCGACTATTGCAGGTACAAGCTTGGGGTGTCGCGCATTAGCCTCGGGACCGCGGCGATCGGCGGCTGGATGTGGGGCGGAACGGACGAAAACGAGTCGGTCAGGACGATCCAGGCCGCTATCGAACGCGGCATCAACCTGATCGACACCGCGCCCGCCTATGGATTTGGCCGTTCGGAAGAAATTGTGGGACGCGCCATTGCCGACCGCGATTTGCGCTCGCGCGTCGTCATCGCCACCAAGACCGGGCTCGAGTGGAAGGACGGGAAGGTCTTTCGCAATGCCAACCGTGACCGCATCCTGCACGAGGTCGAGGATTCGCTGCGGCGATTGCGGACCGACTACATCGACATTTATCAAGTGCATTGGCCCGACCCGCTGGTCTCGATCGAAGAGACGGCCGAAGCGATGCAGACGCTGTTCGACCAAGGGAAGATCCGCGCCATTGGCGTCAGCAATTTCTCGGTTGCCCAGATCGAACGTTTTCGCCGCGTCGCGAAACTGCACGTCGTGCAGCCGCCCTACAATCTGTTCGAGCGCGAGATCGAGAACGAGCTCTTGCCCTATTGCCGGAAATCGAATCTCGCGACCTTGACCTATGGCGCGCAGTGCCGCGGCCTGTTGTCGGGCAAGCTGCAAGGAGACGCGCATTTTGGGGGCGACGATCTCCGCCTGACCGACCCGAAATTTCGACCGCCGCGCTATTCGCAGTATCTCGCGGCGGTTCGCCGTCTCGACCAATTTGCCCGGCACCGCTACGTCAAGAGCGTCATCCACTTGGCCGTGCGCTGGCTCCTCGACCAGGGGGCGACTACGGCATTGTGGGGAGCCCGCCATCCGGGCCAGCTGCAGCCGATCGACGAGGTATTCGGATGGTCGCTCGATGCCACCGCAAAAGCGGAGATTGATCGCATCCTGCGGAACTCGATTACCGATCCGGTCGGCCCCGAATTCATGGCGCCGCCGCCGCGCTCGAAGGCCGGGGTCTTGGAAGCGGCCCAGTAACACCAGTGCCGGTTCCAGTGAATTTTTAACACTTGATACGTGCCCGTTCACGTCATGCCCGCGAAAGCGGGTATCCCGGGCCGCCAACGCCTTCTCTGCGGCCCCCTGTTCGAGCCAGGGGTAGGCCCTGGACCCCCGCTTTCGCGGGGGCGACGGGAAAGAGAGGTAGGAATCATTTGTTTGATTTGCACCACTCAGTAACGCGTTAGGAGACAATCGTGGCAGCCAAGAAAATCCTCTTTCTCATGGGCGATTTCGCCGACGACTACGAGGTCATGGTGCCGTTTCAGGCCCTGACCATGCTCGGGCATGTTGTCCATGCCGTGTGCCCAGACAAAAAGGCGGGTGAATAGATCAAGACCGCCATCCATGATTTCGAAGGAGATCAAACCTATACCGAGAAGCCGGGGCACAATTTCGTGCTGAATGCCAATTTTGCCGAGATCGAGACCGAAGAATACGACGCCTTGATGATTGCCGGGGGACGGGCACCGGAATACCTGCGGCTCAACAATCGCCTGATCGAGATCGTTCGATCTTTCGCCGCGGATCAGAAGCCGATCGCGGCGATCTGCCATGCCGCACAAATCCTCGCCGCGGCCGATGTGATCCGCGGCCGCCGGGTCTCGGGCTACTCGGCCTGCGTCCCTGAAGTGCGCCTAGCCGGCGGGGAATTTGTCGAAACAGCACCCGACGGGGCCATCCGCGACGGCAATCTCGTGTCCGGTTTTGCGTGGTCGGCTCACCCGCAATTTCTGGCGCTGTTTTTGGAAGTGCTCGGCACCCGCATCTCGCTGTAGCTGGAGGAGAACCGATAATGATCGAGTTGCCGGAGACCCGAAGGCGAGTCCTGCTCGCCCCGTTGTTGGCGGCGCTGCCGCTCGCTTTGGCCAACAGGCCGGCGGAAGCGCTCAATCCGGCCGAAACCCAGATCACCTTGCCCGATCAGATCAGATGGACGGTTTGGTCTGCAGGACCTCCGCATAGCGCTGAAATGGCGACATTGTTCGGCGGGCTGGACAAGCCGGGGGAATACGTCGTGCTGATGAAATG
Organism: Allostellaceae bacterium; assembly: GCA_036495885.1. Taxonomy (GTDB): domain Bacteria; phylum Pseudomonadota; class Alphaproteobacteria; order ATCC43930; family CGMCC-115725; genus AP-15. Next base: position 2,652 of record DASXMC010000694.1, read on the forward strand.
GTTCCCGAGCTTTATGAGCGCACCACACAGCTATGCCACCGACCGGTTGTGTCTGGTGCTCTCCGGCACGTGGTGGGTGAACAGTGGGCGCGATTTCGATCCCGATGCTACGGTCCCGGTACCGGCCGGCGGCTTTGTCAGGCGCGTAGCGCACACGCCGCATTACGACGGCGTCAGAAAAGGCGCCAAGGAGCCGGTGGTGATTGGGATCTTTGGCATTGCCCCGGTCGATCTGAAACTGGTCGACCCCAGCAAACCGGCCTGGCGCTACGCGTAGTAGTACGAACCAGACAGATACTATCCCACTGTCGCACGCCGCAGCGGGATTGCTTTGTCGTGGAGCCGGTCCTCGGTCGGCGGATGGCGCCGACCCGGGGGCTCCTCGAAATGACAACCATTTACGGTGTCATTGCGAGCGCAGCGAAGCAATCTCGATACTAGATTTTACCAAAATTCACCGGCAACGCTCCTGTTAAGTCTGGCCTCCAATAGCACATAGGAGAGTCGAATCAGCGGCGATGGCACGCCTGATGAGAAGAGCCGCTACGACAGCGCTAAAGCCCGCGCGGCGTGCACGGTCTCCAACACCGAATCAATGCGGCTGCGGTCAAGGCCGCGGATGTTTTGCCCTTAACAACGGAGAAGATCTCATGAATATAAAACACCTGCTGAACGGCGTTGCGATTGCTGCAGCGCTCGCGATTGCTTTGCCAGCGTGGGCACAGACAGAAGGCGGGAACACCTATGGCGGGAACTCGATGGGATTGCCCGGTCCGAATCCGGGTGGACCCTCTGTTCCCAGCCCGTACGACGGCCCCGGCGGCGCGTACCACCAGGTGCCGCCGAGGCCAATACCGACATCGACCTCGGCTATGCTGCCGCCGGCGCATCACGCTGTAAGGCACGCAAAAGCGATGCATGTCCATCACAAGACCATGATCCACGAAGCCGCCTTGACCGGCGATACGGCGGCACAGCTCAACCGTCAAGAGCTTGCCCGTATCCAGTCGGGTGCCCCGCCAGCACTGCCACCCTTTGCGTCGATGTCAGATACGCCGATGTCAGCTGAGCTGATGCCGGATCAGCCGAACCCGAGTGGCGGAAACAGCATGGGAATGCCCGGTCCGAACCCGGGCGGACCAGGCTTGACGCCCTACACCTACTAGTACCCTCAACGGTGCCCCCCGGAAGTCGAGCGTGAGAAGGCGGAAGAGGTAGACGCGAAAGACTACCTGACGATGTTGGAGCAGACCTACGCTGAGGCCGGCGGAAAACTGAGAACCGCGCGCTCCGAGCTCGAGCGGGCGCATCGCGACATGGCGCGGGCGGCGCAGCAGCGCGAGCAGGCGGATCGACAGGCGGATCGACAGGCGGAAGCGGCGCGGCGGGCCGCGGGACTCGCCAGCCAGACGAGCAGCCTGACCGTCGCCCTTAAGGCCGTGCAGGACGCCGCATCGAAGGACCTGGCTTCGGCCGATGCGCAGATGAGCAAGGCAAGGCTGCTGCGGCCGACGCGGCCGGAAGAGGACGATCCCAACCTCGCGCCGCATTGGCTGCGGCCGCCGGCAAGCCTCCGGCGCCGCAGAGCTTGGGCGAGCGACTCGCGGCGTTGAAGGCACGTTGATCGATCCGGCGGCGGGTCGGCACCGTTGTACGATGCGCAAGCTTTTCAGATTTCTGTTTGTCTGCGCGGTTTCTCCTGGCGATCGCCGTTTGTAGCATTGTCGGCGTCGTGATCTGGCGTTTCGACCGAGGTCTGCCTGGTCCGTCAGCGGGCCGTCACGATCCTATCGCGCTGGGGATTGACCATCGATCTCTTCCGTAGAAGAGGCCCCATGGCAGTGGATCAATGCCCGGTAGATGCGCCTCACCGGGGGCACTTTTTGCTTCCAACAGCCCGAACTCCTTGTAGACCTGTGACGCGGCCGGATGCAGCGGCGCC
>DASXMC010000695.1:0-2520 GCA_036495885.1 Allostellaceae bacterium
GCGACGCGGGTCTTCTGCCCGGCCGACAATTTGCCGGCCGGCCGGTCGAGAAAGGCACCGATCTGTAAATCCTCGGCGAGCGCCGCAATCCGCTCGCGACGGCGGCGCAAGGCATAGAGCCGCGCATAAATCAAGAGGTTCTGCCGCACCGTCAGCCGATGCGGCAGGTCGACAAACGGCGACGAGAAATTCATTCGCGGCAACACACGATAACGGTGGCGCAGAATGTCTTCGCCGAGCACATGGACGCTGCCCGAAGTTGGCAACAACAGACCGAGAAGGATCGACAACGTCGTCGTCTTTCCGGCACCATTGCCGCCGAGGAGTGCCGTGATTACACCGCGTGCGACCGTGAAACTGACGCCGTCGACCGCCGTCGCGGTTGGATAGCGTTTGACCAGATCCTTGACTTCTATGGCGAGTGCAGGCATCGCCCCTATATGGCGAAGCATACCGCGTTCGGCCAGCGGCCGGCGGTGGGCGCGTCACACCCGAGGCCGGCCGCGCCAGCCGCCCAGCGGCCTTGTCTGACGAGCAGTTGTCGTGACCGATATCCCTTCCGCCTTGCTCAACGATACCGATCCGGAATCTGGCCGCATCAGTTTGCGCACCCTGGTGCCGATCCGCTGGGTTGCGGTCGCCGGACAGGCCTTGGCGTTGTTGCTCGTGCATTACGGGCTCGGCTTTCATCTGCGGCTAATCCCGGCGCTGGCGGTCGTCGGCGCCTCGGCATTGCTCAACATCGTACTAATCGTCCGGCGCCAGGTTGCGCGCGAACTGAGCGAGCGCTATGCAGCATTGTGTCTCGGCTATGACCTCTTACAGCTGGCGATCCTGCTTTACCTGACGGGCGGGCTCGAAAACCCGTTCTCGATCCTGTTTTTGGCGCCGGTCACGGTCGCGGCGACGATCCTGTCGCGGCGGCTGGTGATCGCGCTGTCGATCCTCGCGATCGCCGCGATCAGCGCGCTGGCCTTATGGCATTTGCCATTGCCTTGGCGCACCGAGCCCTTGGTATTTCCGCCCGAAATCATCTTTGGCGCCTGGACGGCGCTGGTGCTCGCAACCGTCTTTATCGCGCTCTACACCTGGAGTGTCGCGCAGGATGCGCGCCGATTGCGCGATGCGGTGGCGGCAACCCAGCTTGCCTTGGCGCGCGAGCAGCAGGTCTCGGCGGTGGGAGCGCTCGCCGCTGCCGCGGCGCACGAGCTCGGCAGCCCGCTTGCGACAATCGCCGTTGTCGCCAAGGAATTGGCGCGCGAACTGCCGGCCGGCAGCCCGCATGCCGAAGATGCGGCTCTGTTGCTGAGCCAGACCGAACGCTGCAGCCGCATCCTCGCGGGGTTGGCGCAGCGCCCGGAAGAAGACAGCGGCTCGCCCTATGCGCGGCTGTCGATCTCGACCCTGGTCGAGGCCGCCGGCGCCCCCTATAGCGACCGCGGCATCCGCTTGATCTTTGCCGCAACCGGCTCGCGCGAGGATGACGAACCCCAGGTGCGGCGCAGCCCCGAGATCATCCACGGCCTCAACAACCTGATCCAGAACGCGGTGCAATTCGCCCGCCGCGAGGTGACGGTCACGACATTCTGGGACGCGCGCCGGGTTGCCGTCGAGATCACCGACGACGGGCCCGGCTTTATGCTGCATCTGTTGAGCCGGCTGGGCGAGCCTTATCTGTCCACACGCGCCGGCGCCGAAAACCACATGGGCCTCGGCATCTTCATCGCGCAGAGCTTGCTCGAGCGCAGCGGCGCGCGGTTGACCTTCGAAAATCTCGAAGAAGGCGGCGCCCAGGTTGCGATTTCCTGGAACCGTGCCAATTTGGAAGCGGTTGACAAAGCCCGCCCGGCGACAGTGCTGGCGCGTTAGCCGTGCCGCAGGCCGCGCCGCCGGCAGGACAAGAGGCGAGCCAGATGAATGCGATCGACCGAACCATCCGTCCCGCCGACGAGGGCACTTCCGAGGCGTTGCGCGGTCTGCCCGAAGGTGACCGCACCCTGTTGATCGTCGATGACGACGCGCCCTTGTGCCAGAGATTGGCGCGGGCGATGGAGCGGCGAGGATTTGTCGTCGCTACTGCCGACAGTGTCGCCGCCGGCGCCGCAGCCGCAGGCCAACGCCCGCCGGCTTTTGCCGTGGTCGACATGCGGCTTGGCGACGGACGCGGGCTCGATGTGGTGACGGCCGTGCGCAAGGCGCGGCCCGGCGCCCGCATCGTGATGCTGACCGGCTACGGCAATATCGCGACCGCGGTGGCTGCGGTCAAAGCCGGAGCGATCGATTATCTGCCCAAGCCCGCCGACGCCGACGCCGTCGAGCGCGCCCTGCTGGCGCAGGAGGACGGTCCGCCCGAGCCGCCCGAAGATCCGATGTCGGCTGACCGTGTGCGCTGGGAGCATATCCAGCGCGTGTTCGAGCTGTGCGACCGCAACGTGTCGGAAACCGCCCGCCGGCTCAAGATGCACCGCCGCACCCTGCAACGCATCCTCGGCAAACACGCACCGCGCAGCTGATCCGCCC
>DASXMC010000696.1:0-2296 GCA_036495885.1 Allostellaceae bacterium
GATTTCAGAGTGCTGATGTTTCTGACCTAGCCGCAGTTCGGCTGCTGTTGTTCTTCCGCAAGGCGCAGCCGTGCGACGGCGACCAACCGACCATTGCCCACTGATGAAAAAGGTTGCGCGGCGTCGCTCGATTAAAGGGAACCGGTTTCGCGCCCGATTTCGGCGGCGGTCGCCCGGGCGCGCTCGGCGGCGTCACGCGCCATCGCGGCGCAGAGGCCGGTGTAGGCGGTCGGGTCGAGCAGGGCGGTGATTGCACCTCTACTGAGATGGGCCGAAACGCGCGGATCGCCGGCGAGCAATTCGGCAAACGGCCGGTCTTCGACAAACGCCGCCTGAGCCGCATCGTAGACCACGTCATGCGCGTGCTGCCGCCCGATCGCGGTACCGAGGTTCAACATCACCGCCTCGGCCATGATCAACCCGCCGCCGAGATCGAGGTTCTTGCGCATCCGCTCGGGGTTGAGCCGCAATCCGCGCAATACTTCGACCAGGCGGACCAGCATGTCGCCCATCGCGCTCGCGGCGCGGGCCTCGGCCGCTTCCGTGATCAGGCTCGTCGTGCGATCGGCCTCATGCTCGGTCTGCATCGCTTCCAACGCCAGGGGCACGCAGGCGCGCACCTCGGCCGCGGCGGCGATGATGTCCTGGCACAGCTTGGGGTTGCGCTTTTGCGGCATCGTCGAGCTCCCGACCGTGCCGGGCGGCACCGGCTCCTCGACTTCTCCGAATTCGGTCTTCATCAGCGTGTAGATTTCGCGCGCAACCTTGCCCGCGCTCGCGGCGACGAGCCCGAAAAGGCAGATGTTTTCGGCCAGATGGTCGCCGATCGTGCGCGCCGGCACCCGCATCGGCCGCATTCCGAGCCGGCGGCCGATGCCTTCCTGCACTTTGGGCCCCAGCGCGCCGAGCGAGGCAAAGGTTCCGGCACCTCCGCCCAGCATCGCGACAAAGAGGCGCGGCGCGATCTCGCGCATCCGCTCGACATGGCGGATCATCTCGTCGATCCACACTGCCGGTTTGTAGCCAAAGGTCGCCGGGACTGCGTGCTGGCCATGGGTCCGCGCGGCGATCGGCATGTCGGCGCCGCGATCGGCGAGGTCGGCCATCGCCGAGAGCGCCTCGCCGATCAGCCCCAGTAGCACGCGGTGCGCCTGGCGCAATACCATAAGGTCGCCGGTCTGGGTGATGTTCTGGGTCGTCGCCCCCCAATGCACCCAGCCGCCATAGCGCTCGCCGACGATGCGCGAAAGTTCCCAGACGAGGGGCACGATGGTATGGCCGGTACGGGCGAACCCGTCGTCGATACGGGCGCGGTCGAGAAGCTCGAGCCGGGCCTTGGCGGCGATGGCGTCGGCCGCCTCAGCTGGGATGATGCCTAGCTCGGCCTCGGCCTGGGCCAATGCCCCCTCGACGTCGAGCCAGGCCTGCCAGCGGTTCTCCTGGGCATAGAGCGCCCGGATCCCCGGATCGGATACGCGTGCGGCCGTCGGCAGTTCGTCGCTCATCATCCCCTCCTCGTCGCGGATGTCGGTGAGCGGTATAGCCGGTGAGCGCTTTGTCGTCCCGCTCGAAACGCATGAGCCGAGAACCGACCGTTGGCCCTCCGCGTCTCTCGCAATTTGCTCCGGATCAAACCTTAAGACTAGAAGCTTGCTGTCACTGCCGCGAGAAGGAGAGGATCGAGGAACAAGCAGCTCGGCCTGATCCGACACTCCGCTTTATTTGCCGTCGATTAAGAGCGGCGGAATGACTTTCTGCCAAACGATATCGCAAGCGCGTTGCTGCGCCGCTTGCGGCGATCCTCCTCCTCGGCGGCGCGCCGCTGCAGTGCCTCCCGATCAGCTTGGTCGATCGTAGCCTGGGTGCGCACGACGCAGGCGGTGGGACATCTGGTGACGCCATGCAAGCGGATAAAGGCGGCCACTTCGGCTTCGAATTCGCTGAGCGCCATGTTCTTGCATCCCTTCCCGGTCACGCCAATCTTGTCGGTGGCCGAACCTAGCCGGGCTAAGTGAAATACTCCGCAAAATTGATGGTTAACCTTTAAATAATCGTAGTTAATTTGTGCTGATGTCGTCTCGCCTGTAAGCAGCGCGATTTGTCGAATTCGGTCGTCTCATTCAGTCGTCTCATTTGGGCGGCGACGCTAGCTAGTTGTGATTGCTACAGAGGTTGTTCATCCGGCGCAGGCTTGGGAAACTGGTGGTTGGCGACCGTCAGCAACCCGAGCCGAGGCCCCGGATGAACATCCACAAGAATGCGCGCACCACCCCCTACAGTCGACACCTGATGGCCC
>DASXMC010000697.1:0-2720 GCA_036495885.1 Allostellaceae bacterium
CCGCCTCGTCGGGCATCTTTCTCGGACGCGAATACCATCTCGACCTGGTCCGCCCGGGTGCCGCACTTTACGGCGTCAACCCTCAGCCTGGGCGGCCGAACCGGATGCGCCAAATTGTCCGCCTCAAGGCAAGAATCCTGCAAATCCGCGAGGTTGACCCCGGTCAGCCGGTTGGTTACGGTGCGACCCACATTATGGCCGCGGCCGGACGCTTGGCGACCGTCGCGGTGGGATATGCGGATGGCTGGATGCGCTCGCTCAGCGGGCGCGGATGTGGCCATATCGGCGGCCTCCGGGTTCCGCTCATCGGCCGGGTTTCGATGGATCTCGCAGTCTTCGACGTTTCCGCCGTCGATCCGTCGGTCGCCCGGCCCGGCGGTTTTATCGAGCTGATCGGCGACGACTATGATGTCGATGCCGCCGCCGCCGATGCCGGGACGATCGGCTACGAGATCCTGACGGCGCTCGGGCGGCGCTATCACCGGATTTATCGCGGGGAAGCGGGTTCATCGACGCCATGCTGAAGGCTCTGGCCTCGATCGGTGCGGCGACACTCGCATTTATGGCCGCGACCGGCCGGATCGTGATGTTCGCGCTCACCGCGCTTGCGACCGGATTGTCGCCGCCCTTTTACGTGCGCGTGATCCTGCGCCAGATGCTGGATGTCGGCTATTTCTCGCTGCCGGTCGTTGGCTTGACGGCGATCTTCACCGGCATGGTGTTGGCGCTGCAATCCTATACCGGGTTCAGCCGATTCTCCGCGGAAAGTGCGATCGCCACCGTCGTCGTCCTGTCGGTCACCCGCGAACTCGGCCCGGTAATCGCCGCGTTGATGGTCGCCGGCCGGGTCGGTGCGGCAATGGCGGCGGAGATCGGCACGATGAGCGTGACCGACCAGATCGACGCATTGACAACATTGTCGACCGAACCATTGCGGTATCTGGTATTCCCGCGGCTGCTCGCCGGACTCGTTACCTTGCCGCTCCTCGTCGTCGTTGCCGACATCATCGGCGTCTTTGGCGGCTATCTCGTCAGCATCTACAAATTCGGCTTCAACCCCCAAACTTATCTCGATCGCACCTTCCAATATCTCCAAGTGAGCGACGTGGTCTCCGGTCTCGTCAAAGCCGCCGTCTTTGGCTTTATTATCGCATTGATGGGTTGCTATCACGGCTATCATTCGCGCGGCGGGGCGCAAGGAGTCGGCCAGGCGACAACCTATGCCGTGGTTTCCGCCTCGATCCTGATCCTGGTGTTCGACTACGGGATCACCCAGGCGTTGTTCGCCCGATGAGCCCGCCCGCAAGCATATCGGCGCCAAAAATCTCGGTGCGCGGGTTACGTAAATCGTTCGGTCGCAACCGCGTGCTCGACGGCGTCGACATCGACTTTATGGCCGGTGAAAGCGTGGTCGTGATCGGCGGCTCGGGCACCGGCAAATCGGTGATGATCAAATGCATTCTCGGTCTGATGCGGCCCGATGAAGGATCGGTGCGTATCGACGCCGAGGAGACGATGCGTTTGGGGCGCAACGCGCGCGAGCGCGTTTTGCAGAAATGTGGCGTGCTATTCCAAGGAAGCGCCCTATTCGACTCGCTGCTGGTGTGGGAGAATGTTGCGTTCGGGTTGATCCAAGGGCGCGGTATGGAGCGGGACGCGGCAAAGGAAAAGGCAATCGAAAAGCTGGCCGCGGTCGGCCTCGGCCCGGAGGTTGGCGAGTTGCGCCCGGCCGAGCTTTCGGGGGGCATGCAAAAACGCGTGGCATTGGCGCGGGCAATCGCCGCCGATCCCGAAATGATCTTTTTCGACGAACCGACGACCGGGCTCGATCCGATCATGGCCGACGTGATCAACGAACTGATCGTCAAAGGCGTGCGCCAATTGGGCGCGACCGCTGTCTCGATCACCCACGACATGGTTAGCGCCCACAAGATCGCCGACCGCATCGCCATGTTGCACAAAGGACAAATCATCTGGCAGGGACCGGCGGCCCAAATCGATCACTCGGACAACCCGTTCGTCGACCAGTTCATCCACGGCCGCGCCGAAGGGCCCATTCGGATGGAGATCCGCGCCCGGTGACCGCGAGCGCCCCCTTTTATCGCCCTCGGAGAGGGTGAGGCATGGCTCGGGCGCAGGCGCGCTTTGCCTGTCAGCAATGTGGCGCGGTACACGCCAAATGGACCGGACGCTGCGAGGGCTGCGGTGCGTGGAACAGCCTGATCGAGGAATTGCCGCGCGAATCGCTGCCAAAAGGCTTGGAGGCAGGAGGCGGCCGGGCGCTCGGCTTTGTCGGGCTGAGAGGGCCGAGCTTGCTGCCGCCGCGACGTCAGACCGGCATCGCCGAACTCGATCGCGTCTGCGGCGGCGGGTTTGTGCCAGGTTCGGCCATCCTCGTCGGCGGCGACCCCGGCATTGGCAAATCGACACTGCTGCTGCAGGCCGCGGCGGCAATCGTCGTGGCGGCGGATCGACCGGCGACCGCAGCTTATATTACCGGCGAGGAGGCGATCGACCAGGTCCGGCTGCGCGCCGAGCGGCTCCGGGTCGGGCACAGCCCGGTGCTGCTCGCCGCGGCGAGCAATGTGCGCGACATCCTTGCATCGGTCGATCGCCCCGACGCGCCCGATCTCGTCGTTATCGATTCGATCCAGACGATGTATCTCGACAGCCTGGACAGCGCGCCCGGGACGGTCAGCCAGGTGCGCGGTGCCGCGCAG
>DASXMC010000698.1:0-3236 GCA_036495885.1 Allostellaceae bacterium
CTAGCAAGAAACAAACACATCATGTGGCCTGCGCCAGTGGCTGGAGGCTTGCCTGATAGCCAAGCTTGGCGAGTTGCGCGACGAGCCGGTTGACCTTCACCTGGGCTGAGCGTTTGTCAAAGTGAGCGGCCCCGAGATCGCAATACGCGGTGCCGTCTTTGAGCATGTGATAGATCGTGGTGAGCAGCGAAGCGGCCACCGCGCAGGCGGCTTTGGGGGCGCCGCGCCGGCTCTTCAGGCGCTGGAACTGCGCCTTGAAGTAGCTGTCCTTTTTCTTGCTGGCGGAGATCGCGCATTGCACCAGCGTGGTCTTGAGCCACGGCGCGCCTTTGCGCAGGCGGGAGGACTTGCGTTTGCCGGCGCTCTCGTTCTGCCCGGGGCACAAACCCGCCCAGGCGACAAGATGGCCGGCCGTCGCAAAGCGCTCCATGTCGAGGCCGATTTCCGCCAGGATCATGCCTGCCGACTGCTCTTTGATGCCGGGGACGTTGCAGATCTCACAACTCAGCACGCGAAAGGGCACCTGGCCCGCAGCCTCCCGCTCCTGATCGATGCGGGCAATCAGGCTCACAATTTCCACGCCCACCGCGCTGATCGCGTCGTCGAGTGCATCGTACTGCCGCAGATGCAGACCCAGCCGGAAGCGATGGTGGTCGGTCACTCGCCCATCGAGCGCCTCGTAAAGCGCCCGCCGGGTTGCCTTGATCCGCCGGTGCGCCAACCGCGCCAGCCGCTCGGGATTGCTTTCACCGGCGATCAAGGCTTCGATCATTGCCCGGCCGGACAGGCCCACGATGTCGCTGATCACCGAATCGAGCTTGATGTTGGCTTCTTCCAGTGTCTTTTGCAGACGCTGGATATGGCTGGTCTGCTCGCGCACCAACTGCTTGCGGGTCCGCTGCAGCGCACGTAACTCCTGGAATGTCTCGTCCGGGACAAAGCTGCCGCGGATCAGCCCGCAGGCCAGCAGGTCGGCGATCCACGTCGCGTCATTGACATCCGTCTTTCGGCCCGGGACGTTCTTGATGTGCGCGGCGTTCGCCACGATCAGCTCAAATTCGCCGTCGCTCAGGATGTTCCACACCGGTTTCCAGTAAACCCCGGTGGCCTCCATCGCCACATGGCTGCACCGCGCCTCGGTCAACCACGCCAGCAAGTCCCGCAGACCGGCTGTCGTCGTCGCGAAGGTCCGGCACTCGCGCTCGACCTTGGCGCCGACCATGATGCGCACCGTCGCAACCACCGTTTGCTTGTGCACGTCCAGCCCGGCAACCCGTTCGTAGATCACATCCATTGCGTTCCCTCCACGGTTGCTGCCGCCGGCGTGGGGGCGTCATCAATGACGAACTCTAGCAAGCGTGCTCCGGGAGCATTGCTGCTCCGTGGCGCCAGTGGGGTTCTCGACGCACCCCGGGTCCAACTAGTGAACGGGCTCTGCCGCACCATAGTACAGTCGACCTCCGCGCCGACAGCCCAGGCACTTTACAGTACAGGACACGGTGCCCACAGTTTCATCCAGGGCGGGTCGGCCCCAGGCCGGTGGGAAACTAGTGAGCAAAAGGGCAGCTGAGGGGATCGCGATGAGTTACAGCCATATCAGGGTCGAGCCGCTATCGGCTTACGTCGGCGCGGAAATCAGCGGGGTGGATTTGGCGCAGCCGATCCTGGACGCGGCTTTTTGTGAAATTCGCCGCGCGTTTGGCAAATACGGCGTGGTGTTCTTCCGCGACCAGCATTTGACGCCTGAGCAGCATGTGGGCTTCGCCGAGCGCTTCGCCCCGATCGACATCAACCGCTTTTTCGCAAGGGTGCCAGGCTATCCGATGATCGCCGAAGTGCGTAAGGAACCGGAGCAAACCCGCAATATCGGCGGTGGCTGGCACACCGATCACAGCTATGACCAGGAACCCGCGCTGGGTTCCATGCTCTACGCTCGCGAGGTACCCCAGACGGGTGGCGATACGCTGTTCGCTAGCATGTATGCGGCTTATGACGCTCTGTCGGATGGTCTCAAAACGACGCTGGAAGGACTGCGCGCCTGCCATTCAAACCGGCACGTCTTCGGACGTGAGGCGATGGCGCGCCGCGGCGATCTGAACGGCCGCATCGGCAACCCAGACCTGGCGAGACAGGACGCAGTGCATCCGGTGGTGATCCGACACCCCGAGACTGGTCGCAAGGCACTCTATGTCAATCCCGGCTTCACACTATGCTTCGACGCCTGGACGGACGACGAGTCCCGGCCGTTGCTACAATATCTTTACCAGCGCGCGGTCCGGCCCGAATTCACCTGCCGCTTTCATTGGCGTGTAGGATCGCTGGCGCTCTGGGACAATCGCTCCACCTGGCATTTCGCGGTCAACGACTATCAGGGCGAGCGCCGGCTATTGCACCGCGTCACGATCCAGGGCTCGACCCTGCACGCTTAGACGAAAAAGGCTACTCCACGAGCGGTGAAGGGTCGCACCCCCGGCCGACCAAACGCCATTGTTCCAAGTCGGCCAAAGTCGGCATTGGGGCCACAAACAGCAGTTTCTGTCGCCCGGACAGCCGTTCTCTGATCGGCACGGGATGTAAGTCCGAGCGCTGCAGCGGGCGAGATGCCTTAGAACGGTCCAGTCAAATGGGCCGCTTCGAAGGCGTGCCAAGCACGCCACATGCGATTTTCCTTAGCTTGAGAGACGCGAAGGCATGATCCTCACTTCTCAGCGACCGCGGCATAGGCGAACTGGCGACGTCCGGTCGATACGGGGCCGCTAAGGCGGCGCTGATCTTCGATACCGGGCGCTGGGCACTCGAATTTGTCCCCCCGCGGAGTCGGCGTCGACGCGGTTTCCCCAGGTTCAATCTTGGTCGAAGCCCACGATTGTGATCGCTGCCGTTTCGCCAACCTGGAGCTATGCCGGCTACCCCCGCCGCGGCTTTCGGCTGGAGCACCTCGCCACCGCGGAGGTAGCTGACGCGATCCTGTTTCACGCGTCACCGCGCGCCCACTTGATCAACGACCGTAACATCCCCGTCGACGGGCTGGAGCAGGCGCACGCGCCGCCCGACCGTCGGCCATTTTCATGGCGCAAAAAATCGATCGGGTGGGGCGTTACTCGTCCGGTACGCGCGGGCCCGCTCCTCACACCATAAGTATGAGGGACAGGTTCGTCGCAACGCCGACGAAGGTGAAGTCCGCAGCGCAAACGATCGCGACCCGCGCGTCTCGCATTCGACTTCGATCAGCTCGA
>DASXMC010000699.1:0-6349 GCA_036495885.1 Allostellaceae bacterium
AAGCTGAAACTCTATCTTGAGCGGACAAGAGGGAGTGCAGTCCGAAGCCGACTCGCTTGACATCAAAATCTAGCGACGTGAGCCAAGGGCGGGTGACTTTCACGAACTCCGGAAGTATGGCTTCGACGGGCCATCCACCCACCTCTGGGAGCCCTCCCGGGCTCGGACGGGGCCCAGCGACCCAAACCAAGCTGGCGGAGGACGTCGTAAGTTGTAGCAGCCCATCTCGCCATGGTCCCGTTTGCACCCGAACGTGCTGCCTCGGCTGGTTCTGATCAGTTTCAGGAGCCTCCCAGACGACTTGCTCCCATAGATCCGCTGGTGCTTCCTGAGGCGCTACAGGGAACACCGATAATCGGGCCCCAAGGACAAGCCATGGACGACTCAGCTTTTCAGGCATGGCAATTGTCGATGCATGGCCGATCTCAAAGCATCCATATACAACCTTCCCTACCTAATTGTAAAGGAGCAACCCGCGCAAAGCGGCCCCGGTTCCCGCTTCTAAAGATGGCAACTTCGTGGATCATCCACATAAAGCGCCTCACAGGCTTTGCGAAATGCTCTCAACAGAGCTTGAAGGGGAGCGGGCGGGGAGGCTTGGGCCCCGCCTCCCCTGCCGACCCCCTGGGCCGGCCGCCAGGGTAACCCGGGATCCCGCGGCACAATGCCCAAGCTGGTGACGCGGGCCATTATACCCTGCCTCCGCGACGCTGTACGACAAATAGAATCAAGTTATCGGCGCGCCCTCTTCCCCGAGCAGCACGGCTACCGGAAAATCGCCGAACAATTCGGTGCCGGGCACGCGCTCGCGCCCGTCGATGCAGCGCTCGTCAAAAACATCCCGCCAACCGCTGTTCGCGGGCAGCCCCACCTCGGTGTCGCCCCAATCGGCCGCCTCGCCGCCGTGGCAAAGCTGGTGGACGAGACGCGGCACCGCGACCACCAGGATCAGCCCGCCGCGCCGCCGCGCAAAGGCGCAGAGATGCTTGCTTCGTTCGCCCATCGCCTCGAGCGGCTGGTAGTCGCCGGCGCTGAACAGATCCGGGTGGGCCCGGCGCAAGGCGAGCAGTCGCCTTGTCGCAAACAGCTTCTCGCGCCCGTCCTGCCATTGGCGGGCGAGCTCCGCCGGCCGCATTCGCTCGGTTTCATCGAGCAGAGCGTGGCGCTTTTCCCAGTCGACGGGTCTGCGGTTGTCGGGGTCAACCAGGCTCAAATCCCAAAGCTCGCACCCCTGATAGATGTCGGGCACACCCGGCGCCGTCAGCTTTAGCGTCAGCTGGGCGAGCGAGGTGATCGCCGCGGTGCGTTCGGTCGCGGCGACGAAGGCGTGAAAATCGGCGATGAACGGGTTCAGCCGAGAGGCGTCGAGCACGCCGCGGACATAGCGCGAGAGTGTTGCCTCGTATTCGGCGTTGGGGTTGCTCCAGCTGGTTTCGAGCTTTCGTTCGCGGACCGCTTTGATCATGAACCCGTCGAGCCGTTCGGCGAGGCTTTCGATCCCGGCAAGGTCGTCGGCCGCCAGCCCTGGCGGCCAGGCGCCCAACAGCGACTGGTAGAACAGATATTCGACGTTGCGGTCGGGAACGATTTCGCCCTCGACCTCCCCGCGACGCGAGCGGTTGAGCCGCAGCCAATGCAGCACTTGACGCCCCCATTCTCGCGGCATTTCCGACACCAGCGCGATCCGAACCCGTGCATCCTCGCCGCGCTTAGTGTCGTGCGTAGCGGTGGAAAGCATCGCCTGCGGCCACTGCCGGGCGCGCTGTTGTGCGAGATGGTGAAACGCCGCCACCGACATCCCGAACCGAGCTGGATCACCACCGACCTCGTTGAGCGCCAGAAGCCGGACATAGCGGTAATAAGCAGTGTCCTCCTGGGCCTTGGCCATGACCGGCCCGGTAACCTGCTGAAAATGCATGGCCGCATAAAGCGGCCCACCGGGGCTCGGATCATCGCCCGGATAAGCCATCTCGCCGCTCAGAACGCGCCGCAAAAAGTCGAAGATCGTAACATCGGCACCACGCCATCGCTTGCGCGCCACGCCAAGCGCCCAATCGATGTAGCGCAGATCGTCGCTGCCGGCGCCGCGCGGGGAGACATAGGTGCGGTATACCGGAAATGCGGCGACGACCTCCTCCAGCGCGGCCAGCATACGGTTGAGGGTGAAATCGCGGGTCCGCCACTCGCGCATCGCCAGCTGATGGAACTCGCGGGCGAGCACGTTCATTTCGCTCGCGAGGTTGACCTGCATGATCCTTTTCTTGCTCGCGTAAAGGACCTCGTCAAAGCTCTCGCGCCGCGACGTCATGCGGCGATAGAGCCGCGTCAGCCCGGCTTCGCCGGCAGGCTCAATAAAGATCGCCAGTACCTGGTTCACGAAATCATAGCCGGTCGTGCCAGCGACCGGCCAGTCCGGCAGGTTTTCGTAACGCGCCAAGATCTTCTCGACGAGGACGTAGAGCGGGCGATCGAGGGCGTCGGCGCGCTGCTGCAAGGCTTCGCAGTAGCCGCGCGGATCGAACAGCCCATCGATATGGTCGATGCGCAACCCGTGCAGATCGTCGCGCTCGATCAGCCGGAACATCAGTTGGTGGGTTTTTTCGAACAGCTCGGGGAGCTCCATACGCAGCCCGGCGAGATCGTTAATATTGAAAAAGCGCCGATAGTTGATCTCCTCGCCGGCCACTCGCCAATCGGCGATGCGATAGGATTGGGCCTCCAGCAGTCGGTGAAGCGGTGCGAAGCTTTCGGGATCGCCGGGCGTGCCGGTGAAATGCTGCACCGCGTTGGCGATCGCTCCGGCAACGCCCGAGGCGCAGGCGCGACCGGCAAGGCTGCGCTTCAATTCGCCTGCACGCTCGCGCGCCGCTGCAGGCGGCATTTTTGCGATCGCAGCAAAATCCCGCGCGGCCGCGGCCAGCGCCTCGCCGCCGGCGGCGAGGATTGCAGCGTAAGAACGTGGCGAGATCGGGAAGCGGTGATCGAAATACCAAGCGCTGAAGCTGCCTTCAGCGGGGTCGAACCGCAGCACCACCTCGCCGCGTTCGAGGATCACGCCATATTGGTCGCCAAGCACGGCAAGCAGAACGCGGCCTTCAAGATCGGCGCGCAGCGGGTGCCAATTAATGTCGAAGTAATTCGCAAACGGCGAATCCGGGCCCCATTCGAGGATATCGAGCCACCAGTTGTTGTCGGGACCGATCCCCATATGGTTCGGGACAAAATCGACAATCAACCCCAAGCCGTGCGTGCGCAAGGCCGATGTGAGCGCCTGAAAATCCTCCTCGCCGCCGATCTCCGGGTTGAGCCGGTTGTGATCGATAATGTCATAACCGTGGGTCGAGCCAGGGCGTGCCTCGGTGATCGGCGAGGCATAAATATGGCTGACACCGAGCGTTGCCAGATACGGCACCAGCCGGGTCGCGTCGCGAAAGGTGAAGCCGCGATGAAATTGCAGCCGGTAGGTCGCGCGGATCGGCGGCGCCTCGCCCGGCTGCTCGGTCATGCAATAGCGGCGAGCGGCCGCTCTTTTTCGATCAGGCTGGCGAGCCGATGCAGCACATCGCCCTCGACAATTTCTTCGATCGATCGTCCGAGGCGGCGCCGCCAGTTCGGGTGAGTGTCGGTCGTGCCCGGCAGGTTGGCCTGCTCGATCTCTCCGGTTGCATCCTCGACCTGCACCAGCATCAATCGCGCCCGCGAGCGAGCCAGATAGCGTTGGATCGCGTCGCCAAGCTCGGGCCGAAATATCGGCTCGCCGTTTTCGGTCAGCAATAGCGTGCGCTCGGCCGCGGAGAGAAGCCCTTCCGCAATCAGCGCATCGAGCAGCTTTTGACGGTCCCGCACGCGGTCAGCCGCGTCGGCGGCTGCGGCTGCGGCGTCCGGATAGAGGTCCAGTTCGCGACGCCAGGCAATGTCGCGGCCGAGCCAAAATCCTTCGAGCGTAGCCAAATCATGGGTTGCCGCAGAAGCCGCCGCCAGCGGAGGATACTCCCGCGGCGGGATAAAGCTGCCGTCCTGCCGGCGCTCGAACATCATGATACGATAGGAGAGCACGTTGGCCCCGCGCATCCTCTCGCGGAACCCGGAGGGAACCGTACCAAGATCCTCGCCGACGACGGCGCAGCGCTGCCGACAGCTTTCAAGGGCTATGATGCGCAATAAATCCTCGAGAGGATAGCTCACGTAAGCGCCCTGGGTCGGCATCATGCCGTTTGGTATCCAAAAGAGCCGGCTCAGCGACATGACATGGTCGATCCGCAATACGCCGGCGTACTGCATATTTGCGCGGACACACGATATAAACGGGAAGAACCGCTGATCGCGCAGCACCAACGGATTGATCGGGGCCAGCCCCCAATTCTGTCCGGCTCGGTTCAAGATGTCGGGCGGCGCCCCGATCGAAGCCGACGGCGCCACCAACCCCTGGTCCGCCCAGGCTTCGGCGCCCTCAGGATCGGCCCCAACCGCAAGATCTCGGTACAACCCGATCGACAGCCCGCCGGCGCGCCCTGCCGCCGCCGCCGCTGCCAGCTGACGGTCTGCCTCCCATTGTAGAAATTGGAAGAACTCGACGCCCTCGCGATGCGCCGCGGCGAATGCCGATACTTCGCGCGATCGCGGCTCGCGCATCGGTGCGGGCCAGCTTCGCCACGAAAATTCCCGAGTTTCTTGGCGGTAATGCTCGTGTAATGTCTCGAACACGGCAAGATCAGTCAGCGCTTGTCCGCCGCCTTGTTGGAACCGCCGAAACGAGCCTCCAAGCGCCGTGCACGCGCCGCCATTCTCGCCGAGGTCATGATGCCGGAACCGGCGGTAAAGCGCCTCCAATACCGGACGTTTACAGGCGACAGCGGCGCCATAATCAATGAGCGGCGCCGAGCGCGCCGCCCAATGGGTCGCGCCAAACCATTGGCTGTGCACGATGCTCTGCACGGCCGCGTCGTCGGCAAACCCCGGCACTGCGGTCGCGTCAATGTACAAAAAATCGAGCCACCTGCGGCTGGACGGTGAATAGGGGCTGAAGTGCTGCGGCTCTGCCGCAAATCGCGCATGCAGCGGGTTTATCCCGAACACGGCAGCACCCGCAGTGCCGGCGGCCGCGGCAATCTCCGCCAGAATGGTCAAATCGCCGATGCCCCAGTCACGGGCACCATGGAGACCATAGAGCTGACAGGTCAACCCCCACGTGCCGCTGCCGTCGGCCAGCTGTGGCGGCAGATAGCAGCGAGCCGGCGCAACGATCAGATCGAGTTCGCTCGAAACGCCCGAAAACTCGAGCGCGAGACGATGATAGCCGATCGGCAACCCGGAAGGCAGCGGCAGTTTCACCCGGGATCCGCCTGCTACAGTCTCGAGCTTGAGGCGCCCTCTTTGCTCCCCACCATCCTCGCGGCGGCAGGTCCACGCGATTTCGCCGCTGGCGACCGGTAACCGGAGCTCCATGCTGGGGTTCGGGTCTTCGGCGTGGACGAGATGAACCTCCCCTAACCCCAATGGGGCATGGCGCTCTCTCTGTACCAGCTCTGCTGCCGCCTTCGCCGGGTCCGAAGGCAAACCAAAGGCTCCGATCAGGGCTAGCAGGGTCTCGTTCGAGGCCACGCGGGTTCGACCCAACGCGTCGGTATAACGCGCTTCGATCCCGAGAAGCGCGGCGAGCTCGACCAGCACGTCGCGATCGGTCATCTTAGTCGACCGCAGGTCCGAGCAGAAAGAAGCTGGCGCTCATCGGCCCTCCCGGGACGTCCGAGGAGTACAATACTCGCCAGCCCTCGACTGCCTCAGGGGGCGTCACCGGCCGCGGCGAAAAATTCGCGGTAAGCGACAACCGTGCCCCACCGCCGAGACGCCACTCGACAGCAACCGCCCGCGGGCCCAATACTCGGTAGGCGCCGGCAAAACCTGATATGTCGGCCAGCCGTGGTACGATCTCGCGCATCCGCAGCTCGATCAGCGTCCGATAGCGGGCGAGCCACATTGCGTGCTCGGCCTGCGAAGCTTCCTCCCAGTCGAGCCTCGAGTTTTCCCAACTAGCCGCTGCCGTCGGGTCGGGGATCTGCTCTCGCCCGGCTTTGTCTCCGAACTCAGGGAAATGGGCAAACTCGCGGCGCCGGCCCTCCCGCACCGACTGGGCGAGTTCCAGCCCGAAATCGCAAAAAAACGCAAATGGCCGATGGCTGGCCCACTCCTCCCCCATAAATACCATCGGGATTTGCGGGGAAAGCATGACGATGACGAGACCGGCATGGAGCGCCGCTTCGGAGGCTCGCGCCGCGAGCCTGGTTCCGAACGGGTGATTGCCCACCTGATCATGGTTCTGCAAAAAGGCGACGAACGCGGTCGGCGGCAA
>DASXMC010000700.1:0-2206 GCA_036495885.1 Allostellaceae bacterium
TCGCCTTTTTTGCAAAAGCCGTAATCCTCGAGCTGCAGCATCGTCGTAAAGGTGAAGGCGTCGTAGGAGCCGGTCACGTCGATGTCTTCCGGCCCGACCCCGGCATTGGGCCACAGAATCCGCGCCGCGTAGTGACCGGCGACGGTCGAGATCGGCCCGTGCTGGTAATGCATGTCGAGACGCGGCTTCGAACATCGGCCGACGACACCGCGGATCAGCACCAGCGGCTGCTTCATGTCGCGGGCGCGCTCGGCCGAAGTCACCACGACGCAGGTCGCATTATCGGTCTCAACACAGCAATCGAGCAAGTGCAGCGGCTTGCAGATGAAACGGCTCGAGAGCACGTCTTCGATCGTGTAGCGCTTCTTGTAATAGGCCTTAGGGTTGTTGGAAGCGTGGTGGCTGTGCGCCACCTTGACCGCGGCGACCTGCTCGGGCCTTGTGCCGTAGTCGTACATGTGGCGCATAAAGGTCGGCGCAAAGCTCTGCCCCGCACTCTGCCAGCCATAGGCGCGGCTGTGCACCGCGTCGCCGGCGACCGGGGCGGCCGAACGCGCGCCGGTGCCGCCGATCCTTACCTGCGAATAGCCGTTCATCGAGCGGAATATCGCCACCGTCTTGCAGCACCCGGCCTCGATCAGCCCGATGGCAATACCGATCAGCGCCTCGGTCGACGACCCGCCGCCAACCACATCCATATAGAAATTGACGCGGATGCCAAGATCGCCGGCGATAAAGGTGGCCGAGGTCGAGTCACCGCCCGAGTAGGACAGCATGCCGTCGATGTCGGAGGCCTTGAGCCCGGCATCGAGGACCGCGTTCCTGACCGCCCAGGTCGCCAGCGCGCGCGTCGTCTTGCCCGAGCCGCGAGTATAGGTCGTCTCCCCGACCCCGACAATCGCATACTTATCGCGCAGGTATTTCGGGGTGGTGGCGTCCACCTCTTGTCGCGGTAATGGCATTAGCCGTCTCCTTCAGCGTTTTCGACCAAAGCGCGCAGCCGCGGCAACAGCTGCGGCAACTCCTCGGTCACGGTTTGCCAGACAACCTCGTAATTGATCTCGAAATAAGCGTGGATAAGCCGGTTGCGCATCGACACGATCAACCCCCACGGGACGTCAGCAGCTGCTTCACGGGTCGGTGCGCTTACCCTACCCGCTGCCTCGCCGACAACCTCGATCGCTCGCACCAGCGCGAACGTCAGCATCCGATCGGAATCGAGATCGTTTCGGGCGCGGCCGGAGGTAAAACCGCAAGCGGCCTCAATAGCCTCGATCATGTGAAGCAGCCGAGCCCGATCCTCAGGCGGCAAACTGCACCTCGGCCGTACGTACAACTTCATCACGAAAATAGCGGCTAAGCTCCTGCGGTGTCCGCAGATCAACTCGGCGTCCACCCAGCAACTCGGACAGCTCGGCCTCGATCGCCGCCATGCCGAGCAGACCAGGCACGTTCTCCAGTTCAAATTCCACCAGAAGGTCGATGTCACTATCCGGACAGTCGGTGCCTTTCAACACCGAGCCGAACAGCGACAAGCGGCGAATGCCGTGCCGGCGGCACAGTCCAGCCAAGGCCTGCTTGTCATACGGAGGGAGGCTCACGGCTTATCTGGTCTCACAACGCCAGGCGGTAGGCATTGGTCGCGGCACCGCTGAAGAGTGCGGTCTTTTCGCTCGCCGAGCAGCCGCCGGCGATGCGTTTGAAAGCGTTCCACATGACCGGGTAGCTGCACATCCCCTTGTCGACCGGGAAGTTGCTCTCGAACATCGAGCGCTCGGGGCCGAAGGCGGCGATGCAGGTCTCGATATAGGGGCGCCATGCCTGTTCCAGATCTTGCGAGGATGGCGGGAGTTCATTTTCGAAAAACGTGAAGCCCGAGAGTTTCATGCCGAGCCCGCCCAACTTGACATAGGTGTTGGGCGAGGCGGCGGCGACGTCACCGACCGCCTTCTTCCACGCGGCAAAGGCTTCCTCGCGCTTGCCGGCATTAGGACCGATCGCGAGCGGTCCGCCGACATGGTTCAACACGATCCTCGCTTGTGGAAACGTGCGGGCGAGGTCGGCGACGTCGTCGAGCTGGGTCTGGAACAGCCAGGCGTCGAAGCTCAAGCCGAGCGAGGCCAGCCCGGCAAAACCTTCGCGGAAATCGCCGGCGCGATAGAGCCCCTGGGGCGCGCCCGAGCAATAGATTTCCAAGCTTGGGTCG
>DASXMC010000701.1:0-4872 GCA_036495885.1 Allostellaceae bacterium
GCAGCCGCATCCGCCGGTGTGGACCCCGGTCGGCAGCACCGGGAGTGCGAGCGAAGCGGCGGCACGCGGGATGATCATCGGCGTGCTCAACACCGGCTGGGTCCGCACCCCGGCGATCTTCGAGGCCTATCGCACCAAGGCCCGCGAGGCGGGGTGCGAGCCACCGCCCGACCGGCTTGCCTATATGGCGCTGATTGGGGTCGGAGAGAGCAGCGAGGAAGGCCGCCGCCGCGCCGACCAGATCCTCGGCTACAGCCGGACCTCGGGCATTGTCGCCCCGCAATTCGCCAACCCACCCGGCTATGTTGCACCGCGCGCAGCAGCGCAGATGCTGAAGAGCGGTGGTGCGATGGCGGCGCGCGCGACCCGCGTCCAGACCAAGGACGGCCGCCCGATCAACCCGCGCACGATGACGGTCGACGAGGCGATCGATGCCGGGCTCTCTTTTGCCGGCACCCCCGACGACGTCTTCGACCAGTTAAAGGCGTTTTACGACCATGTCGGCGGGTTCGGCCATCTGTTGATGATGGGCCAGGGCGGCACGATCAGCCACGAGGACACCGTCGCCAACCTGACCCTGTTCTCGAAGGAGGTACTGCCGCGCCTGGCGGAGCTGGGGCGAGCCTTTTAGACGATGCAAGTCCTAACCATCGTTCGTGGGCGGCGGCAGCACCGGATCGAGCAGAATCTTCGGATTGTTCTTTACCGCCCAATGACCACTCGGAAGCAAGGCGTGGAAGCGCCGGAAAAATACCTCCAGAGGAGCTGTCGATGTTAACTGACCTCCGAAAAGAAAGGGAAGGCCCGAGGTCGTCCCCCAAGGCTGATAATTGGGATCCACGGGAGCAAGGTTGACGCGGGCGTGGTCCAACCAAGCCGTTTTCCGCTGATCGGGATGGTCAAATTGCTGGCGAATCTGGCCGAGCTCGGGGCGTAAGATGTAGCCATAGCCTAGCCGTTGGAAGGCAGCGAGATATGCCATGACCAAGACGGCCACACCGTGCCGATGTAGTAGCTCTTCTTGCCGTATCTCGCGCCCTTGAAGCATCCCTTTAAAGAGGAGATCATACTTTTGACCTTTCCACCCATTGCAACCGTGCTTCGCAGTCTCACCCGTAGCTGTGAGCCTGGAATGACGGCAAAGCGCTGTCAGTCCCGCGCGCCGGGAAAGACTAATTTTTTTCATGTACCAAGGGTCGCTCTTCAGCAAATTTTGGGCAACAATGTGTTCGACCGAACCGAGTTCATCGATTCTTAGCTTGCGAAGACAGATCGGGCAGAGAATCACCTCCTGTGGCTCGTACTCTGGTTGGACCAGAACAAGATTCTCACGGAGAATATGAAAAAGCCTGTCTCGATCGGACAGACATTTCGGCAGTCTGTTCATTCTGTGCGGGTCTTGGGGCGCGGTTCAGAACGTCATCAACTACACGGCAGGCGCGAAATCGGTTTCGATATCGGCGCCCAGAGGCGCGATCGCGGATTTGAACGCGTCCGGGATTTGCGGCGCCTCTTCGCCTGGGTCGCCGCGCCAGAAGCAAGTCGCGTGGGCGCAGGAATGCGTGCGCTTCAGCAAGCTGCGTAATTCGGCGATCCGGTGGTCATCGCCCGGCTCCGGGTAGAGCAGCTTCTGCATGAAAGCCAAATGGTCGTGTAGGTCGTCGCCGGGGACGAGTTTGTCGGTGGCGAGGAACCACATTCCGGTGCGGCCACGCAGATAACCGGCCCGTGGTCCGGCGAAGAACTCTTCGCCCTTGCGGTGCGAACGGGTCGGCTCGACCGGCAGGACCCCGGAGATCTCGGCAGGGTCTAGATCGTCGCCGGTGAACCTTAGGGTCACAAATGATTTGCCGCGAGCCGCGGCCTCAGTCTTCGTCGTACAGGTTTCCAAGCGGTTCGCCTTGGGCATCCGTGACCGTTCCATCGCTATATATGACCACGCGGTCGGCCCCGGAAAGATCGCTTGCCGCTTTGATCTTATGCAGGCCGCGGCTGAAGCGGCGCGGGTCGATGCGAAGTGCCCGCGCGACCGAGTCCGGCGGGTTCCCTGGGTTGCTCCACAAGACATACGCGCTCGACCGGCTCATTGCTTTTCGTTCTTACACCCGCGAGCGCGCAGGATGGGCTGAGCGCGGCGAAGCCCTCAACCCTAGAGGCGGTCGCTATCGGTGGGCTTCCCCCCGGATCAAGTCCGGGGGTCAGCCCACCCTACGAACTCAAAGGCGGTACTGCCGCGCGTTGCCGATCTCGGGGAGCGCGGTAGCGCGTAGGATGAGCTGAGCGAAAGGCGAAGCCCATCGAACCTTTCGGACGGGGGGGTGCCGGTGGTGGGCTTCTCGGTCCCGCTCATCCCACCCTACGAAATTCTCGTGGCGAAATCAGTTTCGATGCGTGATTAGCGTGACGCTCGTTCGGTTGAGTTACGCCTACGCCAATCGGGTCGCCGGGCGGCGACGGCGACACAACGCGCCGAGGCCGAGAAGGCCGGCGCCGAGCAGGGCGAGCGACGCCGGCTCGGGGATGGCGACTTGGGTGATCACGACGTCGCCATTGCCGGCATTGAAATCGGCCATCAAGATCTGGTCGATGCCGGCGTTGAACGAGCCGCCTCCGCCGGCTCCGCCAACACCGCCGGAATGAAAAATGGCGGCACCTCCACCGCTGTAGCCGCCCCCTCCACCCGCACCTCCTTTTGCTCCGCCACCGCCTCCGAAGCCCCCGCCGTTAGCCCCGCCGGCAAGTCCCTCTAAGAAGCCTTCGCCACCGCTCGCCAAGCCATCGGCGCCACTACCGGCACCGGAACTAAAAAAACCGCCACCACCGCCGCCGTTATCTGCCCCAAACAGCCCCCCTTCACTTGACCCCCCTCCATTACCGTTCGTGCCGGCATTGGAAATGCCTGACCCGATTGCGCCAGCGCCGCCGTCTGGGCCAGTGAGCCCACCCCCGCCAGGGATGCCAATGGGGTTGTTCAATAAAAATCCACCCCCGCCCCCGCCACCAGCGATAATCAGCGGCGTGTTGCCAGGACCGACGACAAAGCTGCCGCCACCACCACCGCCGCCACCTAGGGTGCTTATTGACCCACCCATGCCGCCAACGGCGATTTGGAGGGTCTCGCCAGCGGTCAGGTCCACGTCACCCCCAATCTCGGCGCCGAGGCCGCCGGCGCCGGCGCTGACGCCCAAGGTGTTGCCGCCCTGCGCACCGAAGGCGAGGATCTGATATGTGGCGGTGGTCGGCACCGTGAAGTCGACGAGACTGCCGGTATAGCTGAAATCGATCGGTGCGGCGTAGGCGGCTGACCCTGATACAGCGAGCCCGAACAATACGGTCGTGATACTTAAGAGCCGTGTTATGCTTGCTGTCATCGGATGGCTGAAATACGAGATTTCATTGCCTTATTCCCGAGCAGCGGATCGGATCTGCCTGGAGACTTGGGACAGGGTCCGATCCGTCAAAATGGCGTCCAAATTAGCGTAAGTCGCCCGCGAAAGGATCGCAAAAGTATAGTTAATCTCGGAAATTTCGTCCTGGGGGTGCAAACCGGCTCATCTCAACGGCCGAAAAACCAGCCCCGCCGGAGAGTGGATGGGCTGAGCGCGAAGCGAAGCCGATCGAATCGGCCGCCGCTGTCGGTGGGCTTCGCTTTTTTCTCAGCCCACCCTACGAATCTTTGGCGACCGCGAACATCCGGTTCGAAGTCGCGGTCGCCTCTCCGCACGGCTTCAGCCGATCAAGAAATTGCCCAAATCGGCGACGATTTATCGACCCCGAACGATCCTCAGAGGAGATGCATCGATGTCAAAGCAGCGAGCGGTTAGCCTCTGCGGCTGCGTTGCCGCCCTCCCGCTGTTGATCGGCTGCTCAGCGGGCGGCGGCCCCTCCCAGGCTTATGCCCCGGCCTATGGCCCACCCTCCGGCCCCTCGGAGTACCTGCCATCGCGAGGCTATACGGCACCGACGCAGGCCGCTCTCGGCAGCGAACAGGGTTATGCCGCCGGTCCCGCCGCACCCACCGCAATTCTGGTGCTGCTGCCGGGCCCTAGTGAAAACGTGACCTCCAACCCGCAATTATGGGCGGCGCAAGGGTTTGACGTCGTCGCCCCGCCACCCTCCGAGATCTACCAGATCATGGCTGACCAACAGGCCGCCGCAGCGCGCCTGATTGCGGCGGCGCAGAGCATGGCAGCTGCCCCGATCTGGCTGCTTGGCCCCGACCAGGCGATCGAGGAGGCGATGGCGTCTCTGCCGCGGGGCGGCGCCGGGCAGGTCTCGGGCGTCGTTATGACCTCGACCACTTCGCGGGCGGGCACCTGCAGCGAGCGGATGGTCTATTCCTATTCGGGAAACGGCGGCGCACCCAAGGTCTCGGTCGCAAAATCGGGCGATGCGTGCCCGCCCGGCTCACCGTTCGGCGGCGGCACCCATTCGACCGTGGTGCCGCAACTGCCATCGGTTCACCCGCATGCGCCGCGACTGATCGAAGCCGCGGTCCCGGCCGGCTCGCCCGCAGCTCGGCGGGAAGCGGTACGAGAGATCGCCGATCTGATCAAATCGCCGCCACCCGGCTGAGCCGCCCTTGTGACGATTTCATAGCCGACGTGCCCTGCAGACGGTTTCCGCCTGCCGAGTGGGTTTGCATCAATACCCCGGCGGTGGCTGCTGGGGTGGCGGCGGCGGGTAATAGCCCGGCGGAGGCGGCGTCGTCGCCGCCCCGCTAACCGCACCCAGTGCGCCACCAGCAGCGGCGCCGATCGCAGCACCGTGGCCGCCGCCAGCAATACCGCCGATCGCCGCCCCGGCACCGGCGCCGAGAAGCCCCCCGCCGACCGCCCGCTGTCCGGGGTCATAGGGATTGGTGCAGCTCGC
>DASXMC010000702.1:0-3643 GCA_036495885.1 Allostellaceae bacterium
CGTCCCGGCCGGTATCGCGGTTAAACGCGGCGGGACCTATCTCGTCATGGAGGGGCCGCAATTCTCAACCCTCGCCGAAAGCCGGCTCTACCGGTCGTGGGGGTGCGATGTGATCGGGATGACCAACATGCCCGAGGCAAAGCTCGCCCGCGAGGCCGAGATCTGCTACGCCACGGTGGCGATGGTCACCGATTACGATTGCTGGCATCCGGACCACGACGCGGTCACTGTCGATATGATAATCGGCATGCTGATGGCCAATGCGGAAAAGGCAAAGGCGCTGGTGCGAGCGGTGATTCCACGGCTCGCCGGCCACAGCGGCGATTGCCCCAACGGATGCCGCCGCGCGCTGGCGAGCGCGCTCATCACCGCCCCCGAGAAACGCGATCCGGCGGTGCTCGCCCGCCTTGACGCGGTCGCCGGACGCGTGCTGCGAGCCTCGTCGTGAAGGTCGACGGCCGGCCGATGTGGACGATCTGGCCGGCCGACGACGGCGACGGCATCGAGATCATCGATCAGACGCGCCTGCCGCACGAGTTGGCGATCGTTCGCCTCAGGACGCTCAGCGATGCGGCATTTGCGATTCGGACGATGCAGGTGCGTGGCGCCCCGCTGATCGGTGTCGCCGCGGCTTATGGCATGGCGCTGGCGATGATCCAGGATGCCTCCGATCTTGGGCTCGACGGGGCGATTGCCGTCCTTGCCGCGACCCGTCCGACGGCGGTCAACCTGCGCTGGGCGCTCGCCGAAATGGACGAGGCTCTGCGCTGTCTTGCGCCGCCGATGCGGTTTGCGGCGGCGTTGGCGCGCGCGGGCGAAATCGCCGAGGCCGATGTCGCGAGCAGCCGGGCGATCGGCGAACACGGCGCCCCGTTGATCGCTGCCGCTTGGCGGCGCAACGCCTGCAGCCGCCGGGTCGAGGTGCTGACCCATTGCAATGCCGGCTGGCTCGCCGCAGTCGATTGGGGAACGGCACTGGCTCCGATCTACCGTTCCCATGACGATGGCGTTCCACTCCATGTCTGGGTCGACGAGACCCGGCCGCGCAATCAGGGCGCGGGATTGACCGCATGGGAATTGGGCCAGCACGGGATCGAGCACACCGTGATTGTCGACAATGCCGGCGGTCACCTGATGCGGCACGGCATGGTCGATCTGTGCATCGTCGGCAGTGATCGGACGACGGTGGGCGGCGATGTTGCCAACAAAATCGGGACATATCTGAAGGCGCTGGCGGCGCACGACAATGGTGTCCCGTTTTATGCGGCCCTGCCGTCCTCCACCATCGACTGGGAGATCGAGGACGGCCGGGCGATCCCGATCGAGCGCCGCGATGCCCGCGAGGTGACCCATGTTGAAGGCTGGACCGATAGCGGCGAGCGCGTCGCGGTGCGAATCACACCGCAGGCCAGTCCTGTGGAAAATTACGCCTTTGACGTGACGCCGGCCCGGCTCGTCAGCGGACTGATCACCGAACGCGGGATCTGTCCCGCTTCGCGCGCGGGTCTTTTGGCGCTCTTTCCGGAGCGCCGCTGACCGGGAATCGCACGTTGGGGAGGACGGCGATGCATCCGATAGCCGGGATCGACCATGTCATCGTCGGCGTCCGTGATCTCGAAGCCGCCCGCCGCACCTGGAGCCGGCTCGGCTTCACCTTGTCGCCGCGCGGCCGCCATGTCGAGCAGCCCACCGCCAATTATTGCGTGATGTTCGCATCCGACTACATCGAGCTTTTGGGTATGATCGGAGCCGACGTTTCGGGGCATCGTCTCGGTGATTTTTTGGGATTTCGCGAGGGGCTGATGGGCATCGCGTTTGCCCCTCTCGGCAGCGCCGAGGAGGCCCGAGCAGCCCTCGCCGAGCGTGGTCTTCATCCCTCGGCGCCGCGGGCGCTCTCCTGCAAGATCGAATTGCCCGAAGGTGCAGCGCTGCCGCGCTTTGACCTCGTGTCGTTGCCGCCGGACGAGACGCCGGGGCTCGATTGCGTTTTGTGCAGCCATTTGACGCCGGAGCTGATGCGGCGGCGCGAGTGGCTCGACCACCCGAATGGTGCGGCCGGGTTGGAGGCGGTGCACGTACTCGTCGATAATACCGCGCCGCTGCTGCCGGCTTACGATCGGCTGTTCGGCATCGGACAGGTAACGACGACCGACGCCGTTGCCTCGATTATGATCGGCCATCAGAGGCTGGTGTTCAGCACCATCGACGATTTTCAGACCATGCACCCGGGCTCGGAGGTCGACCGCGAATTTCCGCTACCGGGGATCGTCGCCCTCGAAATCGCCGTCGCTCGTCGCGACAGTACTGCCGCCTACCTGAATGAACAGCAAATCGCGTTCTCCGAGTTGCCGGATGGCGCGGTTGCGGTTCCGGGGCGCGAAGCGAACGGGGCGATCCTGTTCTTCAGGGAAGGCTGACGGCAGTTTTGTCCTCCAACTTGGCTTTGTCCCCCGGCGTGGACTTGGGTTGCCGCGGCGCTCGGCGCTCACGCCGGAGCCGCCGGAGATTGTTTCACGTCATGGTTATCGGCCAATGCCGCCATTCTTCGTAATCCCTTATCCGGCGATCGATCCAGTCGCTATTCCGCTAGGCCCATTTGCGATCCGCTGGTATGCGCTCGCCTACATCGCCGGGCTCGTGATCGGCTGGCGGTATTGCCTGCGGCTCGCAGGGCGTCCGCCGCTTCTGGTGCGGCAACGGGACGTCGATGACTTTCTTGTCTGGGCTACGCTCGGCGTCGTTCTCGGCGGGCGCATCGGATATGTCCTGTTTTACAATAGCGGCTATTACTTTGCGCATCCGCTCCAGGCACTTTACGTCTGGCATGGTGGAATGTCGTTTCACGGAGGTGCAATCGGCGTCACCATCGCCATCATTTTGTTCGCACGCTCCCGCAGCATCAGGGTTTTTGCGTTTTCCGACATCATCATACAGGCGATCCCGATCGGATTGTTTTTCGGCCGCATCGCCAATTTCATCAACGGCGAACTCTATGGCCGGCCAACCGACGCGCCCTGGGCGATGATCTTTCCCAATGGCGGACCGGTGCCGCGCCACCCGAGCCAGCTCTATGAAGCCTTCTGCGAGGGCATCTTGCTCTTCCTGGTGCTGTTCATCGCCGAACGGCGCGGCGCGCGGCGCTCCCCCGGGCTCGAAACCGGTCTTTTTCTGACGGGTTACGCCGTTGCACGGATGTCGGGCGAGCTGTTTCGTCAACCCGACCCGCAACTTGGTTATCTGATCTTCGGAACGACCATGGGTCAGCTGTTGTCGATCCCGGTGCTGATTGCCGGCATCGTCATAATTGTTTGGGCGCGGCGCGCGCGGCGCCCGTCTGCGCTGTGACCGGCAGCCCCCTCGCCGCCAAGATCGCCCGCCGTATTCGCGCCGAAGGGCCGCTGTCGCTCGCGGCCTACATGGCAATGGCGCTCTACGACCCGGAGCTCGGCTATTACACGACCCGGCCGTCGATCGGCGCCGGCGGGGACTTCATCACCGCACCCGAGATCAGCCAGATTTTTGGCGAACTGGTCGCCGTGTGGTGCGCGCTCACTTGGCAGCAGATGGGCCGTCCCGATCCGGTCGTTCTCGCCGAACTTGGGCCCGGCAGCGGCGCGCTTGCCGCCGATCTGCTTCGCGCCGC
>DASXMC010000703.1:0-1857 GCA_036495885.1 Allostellaceae bacterium
TGATGCCAGGTCGGGACGGGAAAGCAGGTTCATTGATCGAACTGAAAAGCTGAGTTTACGCTGCCGCTGACTGGACGAAGGGCTCCACAGACCGCCTTCCGTGATGCAGTTTTACTCCGGCCCGCCGATGCATTTTCTCTCTGGCGTTGACACCCGGTGGTCGACCAAAAGAGACAAATGCTCGTCGCATTGCAGGGAGTAGGTGGCACAAGCGCGGCAATCCTTGCGCGCGAGGTGTTCGCCCGACCCTTCGCGAGCCGACGGCAACTGGGATCGTATCTCGGCCTGAGCCTCCCCCGCATTGGTGGACACCTTTGGTAAGCTCCGAAAGGGGCGGAGAGGTGTCGAATGGGCGAGGGACGTCGTCAGTTTACGGATGAGTTCAAGCGGGAGGCGGTAGCCCTGCTGGCGAGCAGCGGTCGGCCGCTGATGCAGATTGCGACCGAGTTGGGCATCGCACCCTCAATGCTGCGCAATTGGCGCAATCGCGGCGTAGGGCGGGATGCCGGGCCGGTGCTGCGCCTGATACCGGCGTCGCCTCCGCATTCCGCCGCGGACCCGGCGGCAGAGATCTCCCGGCTTCGCCGTGAGAACGATCGGCTGCGGATGGAGCGCGACATTCTAAAAAAAACTGTGGCCATCTTCTCGGAACCCCCGAAATGAGGTTCTGCGTGATCGAGGATCAGCGAGGCACCTGGCCGGTGCGCGTCATGTGCGCAGCGCTGAGCGTGTCGCCGTCAGGCTACTATGCTTGGCGGTCACGGCCACAGAGCCCACGCGAGATCGCCAATCGCGCGCTGCTGGGCGATATCCAGCGCATTCATGCTCACCATCGGGAACGATACGGCGCGCCGCGCATCCATGCCGAGCTGCGAGCCGAGGGCCAAACCGTCAGCCGCAAGCGGATCGAACGGGTGATGCGTCAGCAGGGTATCCGGGCTCGGGTGCCACGCCGCTATCGCGTGTGCACGACCGACAGCAAGCATTCGCTGCCCGTGGCGGCAAATCTGCTGGATCAGGATTTTGCGGCCGACCGGCCCAATCAGGTCTGGTTGGCCGATATCACTTACATCTCGACCGGCGAAGGTTGGCTCTACCTGGCCGTGATCCTCGATCTGTTCACCCGCAAGATCGTCGGCTGGGCCATGCGCGACCATATGCGCGCCGAACTCACCATCGCCGCGCTCACCATGGCGATCCAACGGCGGCGCCCAGCCACGGGTCTCATCCATCATTCCGACCGCGGCAGTCAGTATGCTGCCGGCGACTACCGCGATGTCCTGCAAGCCGCCGCCATCATCCAATCGATGAGCCGCAAGGCAAACTGCTGGGACAATGCACCCATGGAGAGCTTCTTCGGCACGCTGAAGACCGAACTCGTGCACCGGTGCGAATACGCCGATCGGGATGTCGCCCGGCGCGACCTGTTCGCTTATATCGAGGGCTACTACAATCGTCAGCGGATCCACTCCGCCATCGGCTACATCACCCCCGAGCAGGCAGAGGCGATATCCGCATAACCCAGTGTCCACTTTTCCGGGGGAAGGTCACAGATGGACTTGCCGGATGCTGTGGAACTCGCCGAACTTCCGGAATACCAGCGCGATCGCCTCGCGGACCCGCAGGTCTGGATCGATCTCAATCCGATCGTGCCGGGCTTTGCGATAACCGACCGCGACGGTGAAGAACAGCTCGCCACGCCGCGCTTTCTGGCGCAAGGCCTCGAGCGAGCGCTGCCGCAACAGCGACAGCTCCATCTCGCTCATTGTTCCCTTCATGCCGAGCAACAATCGGTCGTTCGGCAGTCGCGGGTCGTAAACCCCATCTTCGTCGGCCAACAGGCAGCCCACCAGACCG
>DASXMC010000704.1:0-1534 GCA_036495885.1 Allostellaceae bacterium
GAATTCGCCGAGCCGGCGGTTGCGATCGTCAAGCACGCCAATCCCTGCGGCGTTGCCGTGGGCGCAACCTTGCGCACGGCGTGGGAGAAGGCGCTGGCGAGCGATCCGATTAGCGCTTTTGGCGGAGTGGTGGCGGTGAACCGCACGCTCGACGGCGCCACCGCCGAGGCGATTGCCGGGCTGTTTATCGAGGTCGTCATCGCCCCCGCTGTCGACCCGGAAGCGGCCGCAAAGCTCGCCTCCCGCACCGGGTTGCGACTGTTGGTGACCGGCGCCACACCCGACCCGACCGCACCCGGCTTGGCATTTCGCTCAGTGGCGGGCGGGATCCTGGTTCAAGAGCGCGACCGCGCGGCGCTCGGCCCCGACCGATTGCGGGTCGTCACTTGCCGCAAGCCGACCGAAAGCGAGATTGGTGATCTGTTGTTTGCCGATCGGGTCGTCAAGCACGTCAAGTCCAACGCCATCGTTTTTGCCCGCGGCGGCGCTACGGTCGGCATCGGAGCCGGCCAGATGAGCCGGGTCGACAGCGTGCGCATCGCCGCCGAAAAGGCAGCCGAGATCGGCCGCGCCGCCGGCTCGCCGCTATCGCCGACACGGGGTGCGGTGCTTGCCTCCGACGCGTTTTTTCCGTTTGCCGACGGTCTTGAAGCCGCCATCGCCGCTGGCGCAACTGCCGTCATTCAGCCCGGCGGATCGATGCGCGACCCCGAGGTCATCGCGGCCGCCGACGCCGCCGGCATCGCCATGGTGTTTAGCGGCATCCGCCGCTTCCGGCATTAGGCTTTGCGATCGGACGAACGCTGCCCCCGTCCGCACCAAGTATCAGGGTTCAGACCACACGGACGTTCTTGAACTGCCACGGATCGTCGCGGTCGAGATCTTCAGGGAAGAGGCGTTCGCGGCCGTCGAACGGGGTCCAATCGCCATAAACGCCGACGACCTCGCCGAGATAGGGACGGGCTACCTCGAGAACCCTGGCAAAGTCCAAATCTTCGGGTTCGACAACCCCGGCTTGGCTATGTTCGAGTGCCCAGACGACCCCGCCCAGCACCGCCGCGGTCACCTGCAGCGAGGTTGCGTTGTTGTGTGGCGCCACCCGCCGCGCTTCGGCGATCGTCAGCCGCGAGCCATACCAGTAAACCCGGTTCGATGCGCCCATCAGCAGCACGCCGAGCTCGTCGGTACCGCTGGCGATCTCGTCGACAATCAGCCGCTTGCGTTGCTGCAGACGCCAGTTCTTGCCGGCGAATTCATGCAGGCTCAGCACAGCGCCGTCACAGGGATGATAGGCGTAGTGACAGGTCGGCCGATAGCGGACCTCGCCATTCTCGCGCACGCTCAAAAAATCGGCGATCGATATCGATTCTCCATGAGTGATCAGGAACCCGTGATAGGGTCCTTCGAGCGGCGTCCAGCTGCGCACCCGGGTAGCCGCCCCCGGACGCAGCAGATAGATGGCGGCACCGCTGCCGAAATCATGGTGGCGCCCATCCGCGGGAAAGTGCCGCTCATGGGTGCCCCAGCCGAGCTC
>DASXMC010000705.1:0-6259 GCA_036495885.1 Allostellaceae bacterium
GCCAATGTTTCAGGGTCGGAAAATGCGAGCCGAACCCCATAATGCCGCGCGGCGGCTTCCGCCGTTTCCTGGCGGCCGGTGCACACCGCAGCGATCTCGAACTGCGGCAGCGCACGCAATGCCGGGACATGGGCGATTGAAGCAAAGCCGCGGCTTGCGCTTGCCCCGACGATTCCGACCCGAACCCTGTCGTCGCTCGCCATCAACCCCTCCCTCGAAAGGCGCCCCGTTCTCAACCCAGTACATATTGTGGCCGATTGCATGCGGCATCCAGCCGGCCCAAAGATATCTGCCGGCTCTCTCCCGCTCGTGGTCGGGCGGTTATCCCGGCTCCATTCCATTTGCCTTGTAGACCGGTGCCGCTGCGGGTGCCGCCAGGAAATCAATCAGCGCCTTAGCCGGCAGCGGCTGCCCGGAAAGGGTTGGAGAACCCGCCATGTATACCAGATCCGGGCTTTGCAGCTCGGCTGGTAGCGGGCCGACAATATCGATGCCGGGGACCTCGATCAGCTCGCTGATCGGCTGGATCCCGATCTCAGCCGCGCCGCGCTCGACGACATCGCCAACTCGCGGGGAGCTTTGGCCGGCGGGCGGCGAAACGAGGCGAATCTTCGATTTCAGCTCGGCGGCGATCCCCAGCTTTTCGAGGGCCTGCGCCAGAAAGATGCCACTGGTGCCGCCGCTCGCCGGGTCGACATAGGCGATCGATTTGGCATTGAGTAGCGTGCGTTTGAACGCTTCGACCGTGCTGATATCAGGGTGCGGCGCGCCTTTCTTTACGGCCAAGCCGATGGGCACGCGGGCCAACACCTTGGTGGTGCCGCCGACTAGCTTAGCGGCACGCACGAGCTTCTCGACACGCGGCTTGGTTAGGATCGCGACATCGATCGCCTCGCCGTGAGCAACCTTCTCCTCAACTTTGCCTGCGGTCGCGTATTCGATTACCAGCGCATCGCCCGACGATTTCTCAAAAGCCGGTGCCAGCTGCTGCAGCACCGCGCGCATCGCGCCGGAGCACAACACCCTGATTTCTGCCGCGCCGGCCGTCCCGGCGGAAAGGCCGACGAGCAGCATTACAGCAGCAGCGAACAGTCGGCGCGCGATTTCCGGCATCTTGTCCTCCCATGCTTGACGAAATCCACCGAGCCGACCAGCAGAGGCGCAGGGTTTCCGGTGAACAACGATTGTGTGGCCGGCTAGCGGCGCGGAGCCAAGGCGCACTTATTGGATTTCATGGCGGCCTTCCCATCCCGTGCCGTCGAGACAATGCGAGACGGCAGCATCCGGGGCAAGACCCGGGCCATCCGTCGTTCGGCCAAAGTTCGTTTGACGGGAAATAACCGGGAAAACTGTCGATCGGGCTTCGAAACTGCCATTCGGCTGCGAAAACCGACAGCCAAATCAAGCCTTTGCGAGCCAATTCCCGTAGCCGGGTTAAACGGGAACTAAATCGGCTTAACCGGGAATTAAATACGCCGAACCGGGAAATAGACAGGAAAATGCTCGGGCACGTGCGCCGACCCGGCATGCCGCACCGCAAGAAGAGGATTAGAACGAGCAACATCGCTCCGCCTGTCGCAACGAAATGACATAAATCAAAATGAGAAGAATAACCGTACCGCGGAAATTTGTCTTTTGTATGGGCTGTCGCTTCACAATGCAGCGCGGTTCATCGCGTCAAACATCGCCGCAGTCGGCGGTCTGCCACTGCATCCGGCGCCGCTTCGTATCCATGCGGATCTGCCGGTGCCTCATAGGCCGAGCTCGCTGTTCGAGCCGAGCCGGACAAGCTCGAGGCTCGCATCATCCGGCTTGCGGTCGATCAGAATGAGGTCGGGTCGGATGTGGCAATCGCGGTAGTCGCTCCACTCGCCGCCGGGGGGTGATCGAAATAGCGGCGCGATAATGGCTCGTCCTGCGCCAGCATCCTGACGGTTTCGAGCAGCTCGGCATCGAGGCACTTGCCGTGCCGTCCGGATTTCTCACCACCCGAAGCTTGCTTGTTGATGAATTTGACGTCCGGACGACGTGGAGGCGAAAATTCGCGGTTATTTCCCGGTTCGACGGGAATTTGCCGCCGGCGGCGGCGCAGCACTCCGGCGCGCGGCAAATTGCAGGATGTCACGGGTCATGGCATCGGCCGGGTAGAAACATTCGAGCGCCAATTCCGCGACGGTCAGATCGATCGGCGTGCCGAACACCGTGATCGTGTGATCAGCGAGACGACACCCGCTTCGGTGCGCAGCTGCAACGGTAGGACCACCGCAGCTTCGGGCCGCGCCGGCGGTTTGCCGCCTACTGGGGCGGGATATTTCTCGAGCTCGGCGAGTAATCCGATCAGGATGCTGTCGGCGGTCAGTTCGATCTGCCGCCGCAGCCGCGCCAAGAGGTGCGCGCGCCACTCGGCGAGATTGAGGGTCTGAGGCGCCAGCCCCTCGGGGTGAAGGGCGATGCGCAGCACATTGATCGGCGGCCGCAACAGCTCGCCTGCCACGCGCGCCAGCATCGGCGCGACCGCGGCGTTGGCCGCAAGCAAATTCCAATGGCGGTCAACCGCGATCGCCGGAAACGGCTCGTGGCCTTGCAGCACCTGCTCGACGGCAGAGCGGGCCGGCGTCAGAGCCGGGTCGTCGAACGCGCGCTCGCCAAACACCGGCGCATAGCCGGCGGCGGCGAGCCACACGTTGCGCTCGCGCAGCGGCACATCGAGCCGCTCGGCGAGGTGGAGGATCATTGCCCGGCTCGGCTGCGCCCGCCCGGTCTCGACAAACGACAGGTGGCGGGCCGAGATGTCGGCTTCGAGCGCCAAATCGAGCTGGCTGCGCCGGCGGCGCCGGCGCCACTCGCGCAAATGTGCGCCGATCCCGTTCGGCTGATGGGCCATCGGGCCACGATAGCGCACCGCGGCGGGCCGACCAATTACCTGCGAGGTAATCGACCGGCCGACCCACACGGCCGAAACTCCCGCCGTGCACCCGCAGAGGGGTGCAGCTGAGAGGAGCTTCAAATGAGCCAATTCAACGACCTGGTCGAGCGCTACATCGCCTTGTGGAACGAGACCGACGGCTCGCGGCGGCGCTGGCTGATTGCCGAAACCTTTGCCGCAGCGGCGAGCTTTGTCGACCCGCTGACGGCGGTTGAGGGGCATGACGCGATCGACGGCATGGTGCAGGCGATCCAGCAACGCTTCCCTGACCATCGCTTTCGCCGTGCCGGGGAAGTGGACAGCCACCACGACCGCATCCGCTTTTGCTGGGAGTTGGCCCCGGCGGGGGGTGCCGCCATCGCCAAGGGCACCGATTTTGCCACGGTTGCCGGGACGCGGATGACGGCGGTGACGGGTTTTATCGATCAGATGCCGGCCTAGCCCACACCATAACCCCTTCCTCCCTCGCGCAAGCGGGGGAGGAAGGGCGGGGGAACAGCTGCGGGTTGGTAGGCGCTGTCGCAAAACGATTTCGTCGGGCGGGAAGCGGATTATGCCGCAGGCATGGCTGAAATCAGCAAGCGTAGAGCGGAAAAGCCTTCAGCCCCCGCAAAGGCGGGGGGCAGCGCATTCCGCCGTCAAGCACGGTTTGGCCGAGCACCCGGTGCAATGGCCGCGTTTCTCATCTTTGTGACTGTGCGATCGCGAGGAGTACCCGGCGGAATGGATGAGCAGCGACGGCGAGCCACTAGACGCGGGCGAGCGGCGATGAGCCCACCCGTCTTCACGGCGCTGACAAAGCAGGGACCGCACGGCGTTGCCGAGCGTCATTGGCGGCAGCGGGATGCAGGCAGCGCAGATGGCGGCGGAGGCCAAGGTGCCAGTGGTGATATCGGGCCATTTAGATGTACGGGAAGAAGTGGAGGCCTTAGGTTTTATCTTTTTGCCAAAACCGTTCCGCATCGCCGAGTGGTCGACCGTGGCCGCCGAGCTCGTCGGCTGCGATCCGCCTCGGCTCGATTAGGTGGTATTCCGCGCACCTTGGGGCATCAGGTCGAGCCCCCCGATCCCGCTCGCATCCATCGCATTCAAGGGGTCCGGGGACTAATTGTCAGCTCGCTGCGGGGGTGGAAGATAACCGGGCGGGGGAACCGCTCCCAACTTCAACGCTTGATCCATGAACTCATGGCCAATTTCCCGTAAGCGGGCAGCGATCTCAGCATCGGCACAAGAGCGCGCTAGCCGGAAGCACTGCTCCGCTTTCGCGAGGTAATAATTCTTGTCGTGCACATTCGACACAGAGGCTCAGCTAATCGGGTTGAGGCGTCTCACCGCCGTTCATCGCAACCGCCCCTGCCAGCAGAGCTGGTCTTTCGGGTTGACCGCCATTCGAGCGCCACTCAGCGATGCGCGAGCCGGGTTCGCAAATAGCTCATCGCTGGTCCTAGCCAGCCCGCGGGCGGCAGCAAAGTTGCCGGCGCGGAGCGCCTCGACCGCAGGTTTGACACGGTGTGCCAGATAGGGATCGCAGTTTTGTTCAAGCATCCCGGCAAGAAAACCGTCAACGCGATCGGCCATTGCCGTGCCGGCAACAACACCAGGTATGTTTGCAAGATTAGCTTTTGATGTTGACTAATTGTTACTTGTACAGGGATATAGAGAAACCCTGTGGACAGAGAGCGTACATTAGAATGGCTCGGAAGCATAACAAGACTGCGGTTCAGTCTTAAGAATGCGGTCGCTGATTTTGCGTTATTGAACTATTGCTTACGCTAAATGCTTTGGCTTGATTGCCAGATACCGCCAAATTTCTCCTTGTTCATGTTAGTATGACCTAAGCGCAACGCCGTCAATATAAGGTCATAAGAACGTCACAGCACCGGCTTTAAAACGTCAAATCTATCTTGTATTCAACCAGGAGGTGTCACGTTTCGGTTCTGTCGTTTCACTCCAGCATCTTTCCTCTGGGCGGGTGTAGTCGGACATGCCCGTTAGAACGCTAGAACTTCAACGGCTTGGCCCGCGCGAGGAGATCGCAGAAGACCTGGAAGCCGGAGCCATCGAGGTGCGCCATCCCGAGCTGATGCCGCAACGGCGCGGCGGCCCGAACCCGAGGGACCCCCGCAGAAGCGTGCTCGTCCCCCGGCGCACATGGCGGACATTATTTTGCTGGAGGCGGGTTGTCTGCACCGAAGGCAGCGTCTACTTTGACACCCAATTGTTCGCTCCCGCTGTGCATCTCGAAGGGGCGGTCGAAAAGAGCCCTGGTCGGAACCGAGGCGCCTTCGATGATTGTTACACGCACGCTTGGTGACCGCGCCGTACCCTACGTCCTTGTTCTGGAGGACCTCGACGCTATCGCGAACCTGCTCCGCGGCGAACTAAATGCGCTTGGGTATCGCTGCTTTTCGCTGCGTTCAAAGGCGTCGGCTGAGCGGTTTCTGAAGCGGGTGCGGCCTGATCTGGTCATTGTCGATTACGGGCTTCTCGGGGGCACCGGGATCAAGGCAGCGCAGATGGCGGCGCAGTCCGATGTGCCGGTCATTGTGATGTCGGGTTACTTAGATGTTCGCGATGAGATCGAACTCCTCGGGTTTTACTATGTGCAGAAGCCTTTCGGTCTGTCGGAGATGCTCGACTTGGTCAGCCGGCTTGTCGCCCGCGATCCCCCCGTTGGTGATCCGACATGACCGCGAGCACGGCGTCGGAAGTAACGCGGTTTGCTGGCAGGATGCCCGACCACCGCAATGGCGAGGAGTACCGCCGTGGAATGCGCAGCCGGTTTCCAGCCGATCAAAACAACCGCGGCAGCAGGTCCGAGGTGCCCCAGAGGCGGGGCAACCCCACAAGCCCGTCGCTTGCCCGGTGGGTAACCTGGCGCTGCTCGGATTACAGGCAACTTAATTGGTTAATGGACGATTATTTGCGCGCTTCATATTAACGTCACCTAGTCATTAATCCGTCTACCGCGCGTCTATCAACTCGTCAAAAATGTAGTAGCAGCCGCTCTTGCCACAATCCACCAAACCTGTGGATAAGGCTGTGGGCAGCCTAGCCCCACCGAGGCTAAGGATCGGTATTAATGGCGACTTAACTACGTTGCCTAAAAAATAGGCATAGCCCTAAGTACATGATTTTGTTGACGAACCAGCCACTACAAGTTCACAGACAAAGGTTGCCGTGGCGTTCACGGAAACGTGACGGGACAGTGTATAGGATGCCGCCTCCCTCGGAACTTCGCGCCCCGCTGCTCCCGTATAGCGCGTAAGATACCCGTCAAGGGATCGCAGCCTTCGTCCCTAGTCGAAACAGCTCAAACGCCGACCTCGACGA
>DASXMC010000706.1:0-3534 GCA_036495885.1 Allostellaceae bacterium
AGACCCAACGAGATCGAAGCAAGTCCGTCGGCTTGGTAAGGCAAGGGACAGCTCCTATTCGACGATAAGGGTGGAGAAATAGAGGCTGCGAACGATACCGCCATTCTTGTCGCCGCCGTTCAGCCGCGTCACCCCCGCGGCGCCGAGCCGCTGCAGCAGCAGATTGTTTGCGCTCGCAACCATTGCTTGGCGCAAGCGGTCGACACCGGCTGGGGTGACGATGTCTTCCACTTTGAACGCCAGCACAGTCTGCCGCATTGCATCCTGGATCTCGGGCAATATCGTGCCGACGGCGTTACCGGCATCCTTGCTGGAAAGCGCCAAGTTCAAACCCAACTGGACGAAATGTGGTGTGCCGGCGTCGTTCCCTATGCTGACGACAAAGGGCTTGAGCTCGAGATAAAACGGCAGTTCGGCGGCTTGGTCTTTGACGGGCGGCGCCGAATAATGCGGCATCCAGTACCAATATCCGGCCCCGCCTGCAATCGCGACCAGCGCCGCCAGGATCACCGCGATAATTTTGGGTGAGCGCAATAGCGAGCCGCGGGTCCGGTTCTCGACCGCGCTCGCCGCGGCGCTATTCACATCGGCCATTCTGCGAAATCCCCGTTATTGGTCAAAAAGAAACGGCGGCCGGGTGCGGGCCGCGCGCTGCAATATTTCACCAGTCTCGAGGTGCTGTCGTCGCGATGCGGCGGTCGCCGCCCGGGCTCTGATTTGCTCGCTCAGGACCTCGTAGATCCGCTGTTCGCGGCGAGCGTTCACCACCAAGTCATATTGCTTTGCGCAAGCCGCTTCGAGCTCACCGAACTCGCTCTGCTGGCGCACCGTAACCGCTTCGATTTGAGCAATAAATCCGAGATGGGCGACGATCGTCGCAGCCGGCATGCCGCGCCGCAGGCCGGTCTGCATCATATCGCGATAGACTTGCCGATGCTGTTGCAGCCGCAGCAATTTGCCCCCGGCATCGTCGCGGCGAGCGGTGAGGCGTTGCCAATCGAGAACCGCTTCCTGCGCGCGGCGCTCGGCCAGTTTGATCAATGTCGCCAATCCCGACATGACGCCCTCAGTCGCCGACGATTGCCGCGAGAGCACTCTGGCTCGCGGCAAGTGCAGTGGCACTCGCGATGTCCTGGCGCAGAAAGCTGTCGATCGCCGGTCGCAGCGCCACGGCGCTATCGAGCTCGGCGTCATTGCCGGGCCGGTAAGCGCCAATCGATATGATGTCACGGCTCTCTTCGAGACGGGCGCACAGGCGTTTGAGGCGGCGAGCAAGGGCGATGTCATTATCGGCAACGACAGACGACATCACGCGACTGACCGAAGCGCCGATGTCGAGCGCCGGAAAATGTCCGGCCTGTGCGAGCCTGCGGGTGAGCACCAGATGGCCGTCGAGGATTGAACGGGTCGCATCGCTGACCGGATCATTGAGGTCGTCGCCCTCCACTAGAACCGTAAACAGCGCCGTAATACTGCCGCCGTCGTCATCGCCGTTGCCGGCGCGTTCGCACAATGCCGCGATCCGCTGGAACACCGACGGTGGATAGCCGCGGCTTGCCGGGATCTCGCCGATCGCGAGACCAATTTCGCGCTGGGCCATGGCAAATCGGGTCAACGAGTCAACCAGCAGCAGCACGTGCTGCTTGCGCTCGCGGAAATATTCGGCGACCGCCATTGCCCGGTAGGCGCCATCGACACGCGCGAGCGCCGAGGCGTCGGCGGGGGCGACGACAACCACGGCTTTCGATCGACCAACCGGCCCGAGAATGCAGTCGACAAATTCTTTGACCTCGCGCCCGCGTTCGCCGATCAGCCCGACCACCACGACATCGGCACTCGTGTATCGGGCCATCATCCCAAGAAGGACGCTTTTGCCGACGCCGCTGCCGGCGAAGAGACCAAATCGTGAGCCGCGGCCGATGGTGAAAAGGGCATTGACCGCGCGCACCCCGACGTCGAGCGGTGCTGTGACAAGGGCGCGCCGCAGGGGGTTTACCGGCCGGCCAAACAGCGGCATCCGAGCGGTGCAGCTCAGCTTGCCTTTGCCGTCGAGCGGCTGGCCGGCGGCGTCGATGACGCGCCCCAAGAGTTGCGGGCCGGCCGCGATTTCGACCGTGCGGCCCGCCGGGATCACCCGCGCGCCCGCGGCAAGTCCGTCGCCGTGACCTTCGGCCATCAGCAATACGCGGGCGCCATCGAACCCGACCGCCTGTGCGGGCACCAGCCGGCCCCGCTCGCTTTCGACAAAGCAGCGCTCCCCAATCGCGACACGGATCCCGCGCGCCTCCATGACAAGCCCGATCGTGCGCACGAGGCTGCCCTCGACGATGACCCCAGCATCGCCCTCGCCGAGCCGCGCGCGGTAGCGCTCAAGGCGTTCGAGGAGGCGGCGATTTAGCGGCGCGTCCATCGATTGCCGCTCGTCGGGCCGATCGCTCGCCTGATCCGACAGCTCGCCCAACCCGGTCATTTGTCCTCGTCTTCGAACAAGGCGAGCAGCGCCGCTCGCCAGCGGGAGGCGAGGGACAGGTTGATTTGCGCGATCCCGTCTGCAGCGCGCGGTCGCCAGCGTAGATCCTTGGCCGGCGCAGCCTTGTTATCGGCAATGACCCGGCAATCACCCGGCTGGACGGCATCGTCGGCTACCAGCACGGCATTGCCGTCGGCAATGTCCGGCGCCAGCCGGCAAATCAGCTCCCGGTCGGCGGGGTTCACAATGATTGCGACCGCGCCCAGCTCGATCGGCACCTTTGCGAGCGCTTCCCGGATCAGCCGGACCAGGTAATCGCGCGATCGCGAAACCTCGCTGCCGATCACGCAACGCGCCACCTCCAGCGCCAACGCGGCAACCGCCTCCTCGACCGCGCCGTCGAGTGCCGGAATCGGGGCGCCGAGCCGGGCTGCTATTGCTGCCAGACGGCGGGCCTCCTGCGCGAGGGCTGTCTGCGCCGTTTCAGCTGCCGCGATGGCCTCGGCATAGCCCTTTTCCGCTCCTTCCAAGCGGCCTTGCTCCCAACCTTCGGCATATCCGCTGGCGCAATGATCCTGCAGCACCTCGGCGATCGCGCACGCGTCGGGCGGACCGTCCGAGGGCGGGGTTGCCCCTCCGTCGATGCCATCGGTACCCTCGCTGTCGTCAATTTGCTCCGCTACCGCCAAAGCCGGCGCCAAGGAGGGTTGCGACCCGTCCCCGAGCTCGGGTATCTGCCACAAGGCGAGGGCCGGGGGGGGGGCGCGGGCCGGTCGGCCAGCGGGCATTGCTTGGTCCATCGCCGTCAAGCCCGAAGGGCGCGCAGCCGGATCCAACCAAGATGCGCGAAAGAAACGCCGAGCCGCAACAACGACACCACCAGCCACGCACCGATGAAATCGACCAGGCAGCGCGTCCCCAATACCGCCGCGATTCCCCACGCCGGGAGGTTGCCCTCCACCTCGAAATCCTGGAATAGCGCGAACCACATCAAGGCGAGCCCTGCCGAAAGCAGGAATGGGCGCACTGTGCGATTTCCATGTCCCCCGCGTCAGTGTTCAGCA
>DASXMC010000707.1:0-4430 GCA_036495885.1 Allostellaceae bacterium
GTCTATTTTGTTGTCGATGGGGTCGAGGTTTGCGGGCGTGTCGAGCCGACTGCCGCCGCTGCCGCCGGCGAGCCGATGGCGCTGGTTGCCGATCTCAACAGGATGCACCTGATCCACCCGGGCACCGAACGGGTGGTCTGATCCCTTCGGGCGGGACCCTCGCGACGGACTTCGGCGACAAGGTCATTATCATGACCGGCGCAGCGCGCGGCATCGGCAGCATTTCGCCGGGGATTTCGGTGCCGCCGACATCAAAGATGCAAGCGACGAACGAGCTGTTGCGTGCGGCCGGCCCCGGGTTGTGGCTGGTTTCCGATGCCGCCGCCAAGGTGACCGGCCAGACCGTTGCGGTCGATGGCGGCAGGGGGAGGTCGTGAACACCGGGAGGACGGCGTGAAGTTGGGTGGTAAGGTGGCGCTTGTCAGCGGTGCCGCGGGCGGGATCGGCCGGGCCATTTCGGTTGCTTTTGCCGAGGCCGGGGCCGCGGTCGCTTGTTGCGACATTGATGAAGAGGGTGCGGCAGAGACAGCGCGGCTCGTCGCAGAAACCGGCCGGCGCGGCATCGCGTGGCGCTGCGATGTGGCCGAGGAGCGTGATACGCTGGCAGCGATTACTGCCGCCCGCCACACCTTCGGCCGTCTCGACATCGTGGTCAGCGGTGCCGCACCTCATGATGCGGGCGGCACGGTCGTCGAAACCACGGTTTCCGATTGGCAGCGGGTCGTGGCGGTTAATCTGACCGGCTCGTTCCTGCTGTGCCGCGCGGCGTTGCCGTTGCTGATCGCCAGTGGCGGCGGCTCGATTATCCTGATCGCCTCGCAGTTGGGGCGGGTGGGCAGCGCCGGCCGCGCCGCTTACTGCGCCACCAAAGGCGCCTTGATCCAACTCGCGAAAGTCATGGCGATCGACCATGCCGCCCAGAATATTCGGGTCAACACGCTTTCTCCCGGTGCGGTCGAGACCGAGCGGCTGACCCGGCGCTACGGCAGCTTTGAGGCCGCGCGCGCGGTGATGGGCCCCAAACACCTGCTCGGTCGACTGGGCCAGCCACCGGAAATCGCCGCGGCCGCGGTATTCCTCGCCGGCGACGACGCCAGTTTTGTGACCGGCAGTGACCTTCTGGTCGACGGCGGCTACACCGCGATGTGACCAGCAGGCGCTAGCCCGCAGCCCAACACCGAAAATGATCGCTCTCGGTTGCCGCGCGCCGGTCAAGCTATCGTGATCGGGATCACGCTTCGGCGTGGTCGAGAACACCGCCGTCCGGCGCAAAGCAGACGCCGAGCAGAGGGCCGCCGCGACCCGCCCCGCCATCGAGCGATACGGCGAATTGGCACTCTACAAGCCCGCGTTTTCGGTGATCAAAGCCTCTGACGACGCGCCGGAAGCCGTCTAAAGGCTCGGCCAGTTCGAGGATGTCGCCACTGCCCCACCAGAACGCGTCGCCCTGCACCTCGAGCCTTTGCGACGGATCGACCGCGGCATGGACAAACAGCAGGCCACCCTCGTGTGTAAGCGCCGCGTGACGCAAAGACGACAGCAACTTCGTGTGGCCGGGGGCGGCGTTGATGG
Organism: Allostellaceae bacterium; assembly: GCA_036495885.1. Classification (GTDB taxonomy): domain Bacteria; phylum Pseudomonadota; class Alphaproteobacteria; order ATCC43930; family CGMCC-115725; genus AP-15. The sequence continues at coordinate 1,573 of DASXMC010000707.1, forward strand.
CGCTGCGCAACGCGCTCGTCCACCGGGTAATTGTCTGCGGACCGTCGCGCGTTGCGGCCATTCCCTGCCGTAAATCGCCGCCATAGGCGCGAATCGTCGGTTCGACGCCGGCTTTAAGCATCCAACTCAGCACTTCCCCCGGGTTGGGCGCGAACTGTAGCTGCAACAGCTTTTGCAGCATTTCTTCCTGGGCCCCGCGTAGGAAGACGATGTCGCATGCAAAGCCGCCGCGCCGGCCAAGAACGCGCCGCCGGAAATCGAGCAGCTCGTCGATCGTTGCCCTTACCGCCGCGCCATGGCCGATGTAATTGCCGAGATAGACGAGCCGGTCGCCGTCCTCAAAGCGCTCGCCAATGTGGTCATGCAGCTGGCTCAACTGTCGCGCCGCGCCGTGGATGGCGGCAACGGCCCATATTCGTCGCGCGCCGCGCAACCGCGCCAGCACCGGCACGGCACTTCTCCCGATCACCCCGCTCCTGCGATTCCCTTTCGCCGCCGCCCGCTTCAGGCGGTCAGCAACTCTTCGATACGCTGTGTGGCGGTTGTCTCGTCGATGCTCTCGACCGCCGCAAATTCGCGCACGAACCGGTCGAGCGCCGCTTGATAGATCTGTCGCTCGCTATAGGATTGCTCGGGCTGACCGACATTGCGATAGAGATCGCGGACCACTTCGGCGATCGAGCCCGGGTCGCCCGAGGCGATCTTGGCTTGGTATTCCTGGGCCCGCCGGCTCCACATTGTCCGCTTTGCTCGCGAACGTCCGCGCAATTTGGCAAGGGCCGCATCCATTTCCTTGCGGCTCGAGAGCTTGCGCAAGCCCGATACCTTGGCTTTCGCCAGCGGAACCCGCAACGTCATCCGGTCCTTGTCGAACGCCACCACAAACACGCTGAGCGTGTAGCCGGCGATCTCCTGGGTCTCGATCCCGACAATCTTGCCTACGCCATGCGTCGGATAGACGACAAAGTCGTCAACAGAGAAAGGGGGTTTTTCCGACATCATGGCCGTCTCTCACAATCAAACCGAGCGCTGATGCCGGACGCTCTGTTCCGCCATTCCGGGAGTAGGCGACCGTCTCCGCTTCGACCCGAAAGGGTGCGAAAGCAAACGCAATGCGTCAGCGGCACTGTCAAACTAATATCATGAAAGCTCTGTCGAACGCCAGCACGTCACACATGCCGGGGACGCATGACAGCGCGCCGTCCCAAACCTCTCGACCCTCAGCTACCTCCGGGTTTGGGGCTGAAATGTTTTTCGTATTTGTCGGCAACCTCCTTCCACTCGTCGGCGTCGGCGGGCTCCGGCTTCTTGCGGGTGATGTTGGGCCAGGCGGCGGCGTAGTCCCGGTTCAGCTCGACCCAGCGCTCGGCCTCGGGCTCGCTGTCGGGAATGATCGCGTCCACCGGACATTCGGGCTCGCACACGCCGCAATCGATGCACTCATCGGGGTGAATGACGAGCATGTTCTCGCCTTCGTAAAAGCAATCGACCGGGCACACCTCGACGCAATCCATGTACTTGCAGCGGATGCAAGCTTCTGTGACGACATAGGTCATGGTATCGGCATCTTCTCCTTTGCTTTGGCGCAGCCGGGTCCGACGGTTCAGAGCGGGTCGTCAATCCCCAGCCGTTGCAATACGCGCTGGCGGGCCATCCCGCGCTCGCGATCGGGGACGTAAATCAACCCGCCTACGCGGCGCAGCAGGCTGTCTTGATATTCGTCCCTAACTCCGTCAATATAAGCAACTTCCCACATCATCTCGATCAGCTCGACCCGCTGCTGGAAAGAGAGCCGTTCGTTGATGATGCGGGCAAAGTGGAACAGTTCGACCGAACGGTCCGCTTCGCGCTGACCTGCGGTCAGCAATCGGCGCGCGTCCGACTGCGATAGATTGAATCGCCGCTCGAGCAGCCGCTCGATTACAGCACGCTCCCGCTCATTGAAGTGGTCATGGCCATGTGCCGCCTCGACAAGGAGTGCGGTCAGCGCCAGGCGGAGTTCGTCTGGCGCGGCGCCGCCCCCACCCTCGGCACCTGATAACCACCCTATAATGCTGTCAATCATCGAAACCGTGCCTAACATGCCGCGCCCGGGGCGGCAACCCCACGCGATTTGGGGTCTTGCCCCATCGTTGCAAACATCGGCCGCCGGAAAAATCGGCGGCGGAAATGTTTTGTCCAGCCGTCCGTTGTGTGGCCAACAACAGACGGGGGCGCCCCTTGAGCGTGCGCGGCAGGATAATTGTTCTCCATTTTGTCGGCCAGATGCCGCTTGCCGGCATCGCCTGGCAAGCAATCCACTACCTCGCTGGGCTGCGGCAGCTCGGCTATGACGTCTGGTACATCGAGGACGGCGGTGCCAATCCTTACGATCCGCGCGTCGCCAGCATCATGATGGAGTGCGACTATAATGTCGGCTTTCTGCGGCGAGCGATGGAAAGCCATGGTTTTGCCGGGCGATGGGCCTATTGGGATGCGATCAACGACGAATGGCACGGATTGTCGCGCGAGCGGGTGGGCCGGCTCTACCGTGAAGCCGACGCTCTGATAAATCTCTGCGGGGCCACGCGGCTACGCGAGGAGCACCTGTCGTGCCCGATACGCATCATGATCGACAGCGACCCGATCTATGAGCAGATCAAATACGCCCGGGCTGATCCCGCAGCCCGGGCCTATCTCGAAGCCCACACTCACTTTTTCAGCTATGGAGAAAACCTGGGGGCAGAGGATTGCCCGGTGCCGCTGTCCGGTCTTGATTGGCGACCGACTCGGCCTCCGGTCCTTCCTGATCTCTGGCCCGCGGCGCATGATGCCCCGGACAGCCTGACGACGATCGCCACCTGGGAAAATAAAGGCAA
>DASXMC010000708.1:0-1742 GCA_036495885.1 Allostellaceae bacterium
CGCCATCGCCAGCGGCCACCACCGCCCCCCGGCGGCGAGGATGCCGTCGAGATCGCCAGCGGCGTCATCGGCGGCTGGACCGCGGACTGTCACGGTTGCTGTGCGGCTTTGCCGCGCAAGCTCGACAGTGACCCAGCGGTAACGCCAGCCGTCGGGATCGATTCGGCGTTCGAGCCGCGGCAGCGGGATGCAGGCGGCGGCATCCGGCCGGCCGCTCGCGATCGCCAGTGCCGCCGCCCGGTCGGCGACGAGTTGAAAAAACCGCGCCGGGGGCGCGATATGGTCGACCAATCTCCAGGCGAGGGCACGATCGGCGCGCACTCCCTCGGCGCTGGTGCAGAACAAATCGGCCAGGTCGCGGCGCAGCTTGCGCTTGTCGACGAGGCGGGTGAGCCCGCCGGTGCCGGGCAAGACGCCGAGCAATGCCACTTCGGGCAGGCTGACGGTGCTTGACCGGTCGTCGACCATGACGATCTCGTCGCAGGCGAGCGCCAGCTCATAGCCGCCGCCGGCGCACGCGCCGCTGACCGCCGCGACAAATTTGAGGCCGCTATGGGCGCTCGAATCCTCGATGCCGTTGCGGGTTTCGTTGGTGAACTTGCAAAAATTGACCTTTTGCGAGTGGCTCGCCTGAGCCAGCATGTAGATGTTGGCGCCCGAAGAGAACACTCGTTCTTTGCCGCTTCCCAACACCACCACCCGCACCGCGGGATGTTCGAAGCGGATGCGGTTGAGCGCATCGGCGAGCTCGATGTCGACGCCGAGATCGTACGAATTGAGCTTCAGCCGATACCCCGGATCAAGCCCGCCGCCCTCGTCGACGTCGAGCGTCAAGGTTGCGACCGGCCCGTCACAGGTCAGGCGCCAATGGCGGTACCGCGTGGGATCGGTTTCGAAAGTGATCATCGCTCTCCTGCGACGGCAGTATAGCGCAGGCGTTGCAGAGATGCTTTTCTTTCGGCCAGCGGCGATACGCTTCCGAGAGGGCAGGAGACGCGATGACCGACTCGCCGACGTATAATGCCGCCGCCGATTTGGTTGGGCGCAACCTGGCCGCCGGGCGCGGCGCCAAGCTCGCCTATATCGACGATCACGGCAGCTACAGCTATGCCGACCTCGACGAGCGCGTCGGGCGATTTGCCAATGCGATGCGCGCCCGCGGCATGCGCCGCGAAGAGCGCATTCTCGTCTGCCTCTATGACGGCATCGATTTCCCGACCGCCTTTCTCGGTGCCATCACCGCCGGGATTGTGCCGGTTCCGGTCAACACCCAGCTCGGCGCGGAAGAATTCGCGTTTATGCTGGCCGACAGCCGCGCTCGCGCGGTCATCGTCTCGGCGCCGATCCTGCCGGTGATGCGGCACGCCTGCGGCATGCTGCCCGATGCCCCGCCTAAGATCATCGTCTCCGACCCGGCCGGTGACGGCGGCGAGTTCGCGACGATGCTGGCCGCTGGGTCTCCAGCCGCCCCCAGCGCCGCGACGCATCCCGACGAGCCGTGCTTTTGGCTTTACTCGTCGGGCTCGACCGGGCGGCCCAAAGGCACCATCCACGTCCATGCGAGCCTGATCGAGACCGCGAATTGCTATGCCGTCCCGGTGCTGGGCATTGCCGAGTCAGACATCGTCTTTTCGGCGGCGAAGCTGTTTTTCGCCTATGGCCTCGGCAATGCGCTGACATTCCCGATGGCGGTCGGCGCCACCACCGTGCTCGCTGCCGAACGCCCGAGCCCAGCTCTCGTC
>DASXMC010000709.1:0-3609 GCA_036495885.1 Allostellaceae bacterium
ATGAACATCGTGTGCCTCGGCCGCTCGATCGCCGAGACCGAGTTCGAGCCGCTCTACGCCGCGATGAACCGCCGCGGCGCCGTCCTGTTCGTGCACCCTGCCGGCAGCGCCATCTGCTCACCCTTCATCATCGACTACAACTATGGTGGGTCGGTCGGCACCTCGCTCGAAGACGCGACTTTCGTGCTGCATATGATCGCTAAGCAGATCCCCTACCGTTACCCGCGAATTAAATTCATCGTGCCCCATCTCGGCGGCCCGATCCCGATGCTGATGAACCGTCTCGACAAACAGGGTCAGGGCCCGCGAGGCCATCCTAACCTCGCCGAGGCGCCGAGCGTCACCGCTCGGAGGTTCTATTACGACACCGTGTGCTACGGCTCGAAGCCGGCGTTCCTGTGCGCCCTCGAAGCGTTCGGCGCCGACCACATCGTGACCGGCAGCGACTATCCGGTGTTGCAGGATTGGGAGGTCTACCGGGAGACCTTTGCCTATATCGAGCGGCTCGGCCTGCCGAAGGAAGTCACCGACGAGATCCTGCACCACAACGCGCAGAATCTCTTCGGCTTCGATCACTAAGAGACGTCGCATGCAGATCGTCGGCGCGCAGATCGATCCACACCTAGGGCCAGGGGCTGCCGAGCAACCAGTCGCACTGGCCGGTAATGCATTTTCTCCGGCCGAGGCGATCCGCCTGATGGACGAGAGCAGCATCGACGCCGCGGTCACCACCCGCCGATTCCGGTCGTTCGCGTGACGGCGATCGGTCGGCTCAAGTCGACGCAAAACGGTCATCCACGCCGCTATCGGCGGCGCTCTCGGATTACCGTGACACGGGTGGAGAGGATCGCGGCGAGGCGGCGGGTGGCGGTCATATCGGCTCGCCGGTCGCCAGGCGCAGGCCCGACAGGTAGAGCTCGCGGTGCTCGGGGTTGCGGTAAGGCACATTCGCCGGCGTCACGACGGGGGTAATTGCCTGCAGCCGCATGACAATCTCTCGGGCGTCGTCGAGCCGCCCCATTTGGGCGTAGCAGGCGGCAAGATAGCGATACGGCTGCGAATAGCTCGGATCCTCCTGGATCGCGAGGAGCATCTGCGGCACGGCTGATCGAAGCGCCGGCTGAGGAAATGCGCGAAGCCTATTTGAAGGAGCGACGTGCCGACGCGGGCGCGCGGACTGAGCCGCAGCGCGGCTTTGAGATGCTCGATCGCAATGTCTTGCTGGCCCGCGTAACTCCTCAGGACGCCGCTCATGAACCAGCCGCGCGCGAAGTTCGGGTTAAGCGCCAGCGCGCGGTCACCCAACGCGATCATCGCGCCGATGTCCTCGCCGAACCAGGCCAGCGCACTGGCGGCATCCACCAGGACGCTCGGGTCGTCGCCGGCCACTTCCAGGGCCCGCCGTTGTTCCGTCGCCATTGGCGTCGCTGCCTGAGATGCCATTCGACCTGATCGGCACACCCTGAGCTCGGCGACGCGCGGCACGAATGCATTCAGTTCGTCGACCCCATCAACGGCCGGCCGTACCTTTGGGAGTTTCACCGCGGGCGACAAAAAATCGAGGTCGCGGTGTCAGGCCGCCTTACTGTAAACAACGCCGGAACCTTGCTCGGCGCGTGCGTCGCCGGTCACGGCATTGGCCAGGTCCTGGCGCTCGGGTCGGAGGACCTTCTCAACAGCGGCAAGCTGGTCGATCTGTTCCCGGACTGGCCGGATGAGCGGTTTCCGCTCTATGTGTTTCATCTCTCGCGGCACGTGCCGCCCGCAAAGGTGCGTGCGTTCCTGGGTTTCGTGGTGCGTTCGGTCGCCGAGACCTGAATGTTTCGGACAAACCGGGATCTGTCCATTGTCGCGGATCAAAACGGGCCGTAGGCCAGCTCTACCTGAGGGCCCCGCAGCGGGTCGGCAACTCACCGGTTGTACTGGTCGACGAACGACGGCTGTCGGCGCACCTTTTCAATTTCCACGCGCGCCGGCGAATGTCGCCTAATCGAAACCTATAGCGGGCGTCCAGCGATGGCGCGAAGAACTGGTCTTCGTGCCCCTTAAGAGACCTCCGCAGTGGCCCCCTCGAACCGCCGGGTCGGGCGGTTTGTGTTGAAAAACTCTGACCAAAGCCAATCCGGGCGCTAGTAACGCAATAATGATTCATTTAATCTCGGCTGTTTCTACGACTTGTGCGCGTCGGCACCTTCGCAGGACTGAATATTGCTGTCGAATTCTGCTCGTGGAGTTCTTCAACACAATCGGTGGAACTCGGTCCTTCGCCATTTTGTGCGTGAGCGGCGCCTTTGGCGCCGCAAGGTGACATCCGCGCAATGTCGAGATTGTGCCAAGATGCGAATTCCCAGCGAATACCGCGGTACCCCCGTTGCCGTAGACGGTGGCCATTGATGATCGGCTCCCCAGTCTTTATCTGCCACCATGGCACTCGTTACGGCGGGTCGTGGCCCGTCTAATCGTCGGCAAGCAGCGCGCCGCCAGGCCACCTACATGAGCGGCCCCTCGCGACCGCCCACCGCGTCTTGATCCGCGCACTGACCCGCGCGAGGGAGCTTTTCGGAGACCGATGGTGAATCTTCCGAGTTTTCGTCAACTCGAGCACCTCGTCTTGCTGGCAGACCACGGACATTTCGGCCGCGCGGCGAAAATCGGCCACGTGACTCAGTCAACCTTGAGCGCCAGCATAAAGAATTGGAAAATATCCTGCAGGCGTCGCTCGTCGATCGCACCAAGCGCAGGGTCATACTGACGCCGCTCGGCGTTGAAATTGTCGAGCGTGCGCGGCGCCTACTCAACGAAGGGAAGGATCTCGTCGAGGCCGCGCGTGCCGGGAGCGAGCCGCTCTGCGGGACCCTCCGGATGGGGGTAATCCCGACTGTTGGCCCATTCTTGCTGCCCGAAATTCTGCCCCCGCTGCGTCGCGCCTATCCCGCCCTGAGGCTTTATCTCATCGAAGACCTGACGGCGCGCCTCGTCGAAGAGTTGCGCGCAGGAAGGCTCGATGTCGTATTGCTCGCCCTCCCTTATGAAGATTGCAAGAACCTCGACGTGCGAGCGCTGTTTGACGACCCGTTTAAATTCGCGTTGCCAAACGGTCATGCGCTCGCCGCGCGCACGTCGCTCGACCTACGACAGGTGAGCCCCGAAGAATTGCTGTTGCTCAAGGAAGGGCATTGTCTGCGCGAGCACGCCCTCGCGGCGTGCCGCTTGGCGGATCGGCGGATGGTTGAGCCGGTCGAAGCCACCAGTCTGCACACCCTGGTGCAGATGGTGGACAACGGATTGGGAATCACGCTGTTGCCCCAGCTGGCGATCGAGGGGGGAATTCTCAAAGGAACCACAATTAAAGTCCTACGGAGTGACGGGCACCAGCCGAGCCGGGAAATCGGCCTCGTCTGGCGCCGCGGCACTGGGCGGCAACGCGAATTCGAGCTTATGGGAGACGTGTTGACGCAGCTCGTTAAGGGGCGCCCGCGTCCATAAATCGATTTTTCCACTTAATTCGTCAAAAATTACTCGTTTGGTCGATTTCAGGCTCCTTCCCAAGTTTCGGCTTGGGGAACAAGAGGAGCCAGCAATGAACCGGGTAGACCACGCTGAGATCAA
>DASXMC010000710.1:0-2315 GCA_036495885.1 Allostellaceae bacterium
GCGCATCAAGCTCGCCAGCGGGGTGATCTCGCTGCCCTATCACCACCCGTTCAACGTCGCTCAGCGCATGGTGCAACTCGACTGGATGACCGGCGGGCGGGCGATCTTTGGCTCGGGGCCAGGGGCGCTCGCTTCGGACGCGCACACCCTCGGGATCGATCCGATGGTGCAGCGCGATCGCCAGGACGAGGCGATCGGCATCATCCGGCGGCTGTTCCGAGGTGAGCGGGTGACCGCCAAAAGCGACTGGTTTACCCTGCAGGATGCGCAATTGCAGCTATTGCCGATGCAGGAGGAGATGCCGTTCGCGGTGGCCTCGCAGATAAGCCCGTCGGGCATGACTTTGGCCGGCAAGCACGGGATCGGCGTGATCTCGATCGGCTCGATGTCGAGCGAGGGGTTGGGCGCGCTCGCGACCCAATGGAGCTTTGCCGAGACGGCCGCCAGAAAACACGGCACCGCGGTCGACCGCAACGACTGGCGCGTGTTGTTGAGCTGGCATATCGCCGAGACCCGCGAGCAGGCGCGCGCCGAAGCCCGCGAGGGGCTGCTGCGTCATCACAACCAATACGTCGTCGGCACCTTGCAGCGGCCGGGGGCGAAACCGTTCAGCGATCCCGACGAAGCGGTCGACAAGACCGCGTTTTCCGCCGAGGCGGCGGCGACCATCGGCACCCCCGCCGATCTCGTGGCGCGGATCAAATCCGTGCTGGAAATGAGCGGCGGCTTTGGCGCCGTTGTCGGGTTTGTGCACGACTGGGCCAACCCCGAGAATACGCGGCGCAGCTGGGACATGGTGGCGCGCTATGTCGTGCCCGAGGTCAACGGGTATCTTTCCGGCCTGCGCCAGTCGCAGCATTTTGTCGCCACCAATCGCGGCGTCTTTGACCGCGCCAAGGAAGCGATCATGGCCAAGATCAACGAAAACGAGGCCGCGCGCGCCGCACTCGCGGTCACCACCTCAGGCCGGCTCGGCAACATCGCGGCCTCGGCGAGCAATCTTCCCGATCTCGACGACGCCCGCGCGCCAGCCGCGCGCCGATGACGGCGGACCCCGAATTGCATTTGCTCGGTTGAGAGGGAAATATGGCGCTGCTCATCATTGGTCTCGACCGGCAGATCGGCAATGCGCAGGCGTGGCGCGACGCTTTCGAAGACCAGGTGCCCGAACTGGAAGTTCGCATCTGGCCGGATTTCGGGGCCCTGGCCGAGATCGAATATCTCGCCTTCATGCGTCCCAATTTCGACGTTTTGCCCGATTTCCCGAACCTGAGGGCGATGTTCAGCCGCAGCGCCGGGGTAGAGGAGTTTATCAACCACCCGCGAATGCCCAAGGTCCCGCTCGGCAAGATCGAACCGCCCGGCGGCGATCCGATGATGACCGAATACGTCGTCATGCACGTCCTGCGGCTTCATCGCGATATGCCCGGCTATGCGGTGGCTCAGGCCAATCGCGAATGGCGCCGCACCAGGATCGTGCGCCCGGAGGAACGGCGAATTGGTTTTCTCGGCTTCGGCATGATGGCGAAAGCGCCGGCACTGGTATTGAAGTCGCTCGGCTTCCCGGTCCACGCCTGGGTGCGCCGGCCGCGAGACGAAGCCGAAGTGCCGATTTTTCAGGGACCAGGCCAGCTCGAACCGTTTCTCAACAACACCGACATCGCCGTCTGTCTGTTGCCGCTGACCCGGGAAACCGAGGCAATATTCTGCGCGCGCACTTTTGCGATGATGCCGCGCGGAGCGATGCTGGTGAATGTCGGCCGCGGTCGCCATGTGGTCGCGGCGGACCTGATCGCGGCGCTCGACAGCGGACAGCTGTCTTATGCCGCGCTCGACGCGTTGTGGCCCGAGCCGTTGCCGCCGGAAAGCCCCTTATGGCTGCACCCGAAGGTGACGGTCATGCCGCATGTGGCGCGGCGGCCGACCGTGCTTCAGCTGGTGAGCGAGATTGCCGCCAATATCAAGAGCATCGAGGCCGGCGGCCGATTGTTGCAAGAGGTCGATCGGGAATTGGGATATTGACCCGCGGCGCTTCACAGCAAAAGCAATTCGATGGGCGAAAGGAGAGCAGCAATGGCACAGCGTCAAAGCGTCAACTTCCCCGGGTTCAGCCACCAGAACCCGATCCCCAACGCCAGCCGGGTCGGCAATATCGTCATGTCGAGCGTGATCGGCGGCAGCAATCCCGGCACGCGCGACTTGCCGCCCACGCTCGAAGCACAAGTCGCCAACGTCTTTAACTATATCCGCAGCGCCGTCGAGACCGCGGGCGGCACGACCGAGCACATTGTCAAGATCAATTTCTTTGTCAGGGA
>DASXMC010000711.1:0-2290 GCA_036495885.1 Allostellaceae bacterium
TTTGGGCCGAACGATGTGGCCGACCCGCCGATGCCCGAGGTTCTCGAATATGAGAAAGAGATCCGACCCGAGGTCGAAAAGCGCCTGGGACCCAGGTTGGGCCGGATCAACCCAATCGTTGGCACTCTCTTTCCCAATTTCTCGATGCTGCGGGCCACCTCGCGCACCTTTCGCGTGTGGCATCCACGCGGTCCCGACAAGACCGAGGTGTGGTCCTGGGCCTACATCGACAAGGCGGCACCTCCCCAGGTCAAAGAAGCGATCCGCTTAGCCGGGGTGCGCGGGTTCAGCCCGTCCGGCAGCTTCGAGCAGGACGATATGGACAACTGGCAGGAATGCACCCAGACCTGCCGCGGCGTCGTCTCGCGGCGCATGGCAACGAACACGCAAATGGGCTTGGGGCACGAGCGCTATGATTCGGAGTTGGGCGCCTGGGCCAGCGACTTCCGCATGAGCGAGAGCAACCACCGCCAATTCTATGGACGCTGGGCACAGCTGATGCAGGCCGACAGCTGGGCCGCGGTGCCGCGCGGCAACCACTTTGCGGGAAACGGGCATGTCGGGCATCAATGAAGATGTGATCCGTGAGGTCGAGCAGTTCCTGTTTCGCGAAGCCCGCCTGCTCGACGAACGGCGCTTTCACGACTGGCTGGAATTGCTGACCGACGACGTTCGATACTGGATGGCCGGCAGAACCAACCGTTATCCGAAGATCAGCAAGGCGATCGCGATCCTCGATCCCGAGCGTTACGTCGAGGACGACATGACAAGGGAGGACGAACTCGCCATCTTCGACGAGGACAGGCGCTCGCTTGGCGCGCGTGTGGCGCGGCTCGATACCGGCATGGCCTGGGCCGAGGATCCGCCGTCGCGCACCCGCCATCTGATCACCAATATCGAGGTCGAGGCGGGCGAGGCGGCGCAAGAAATCAAGGCCTATTCCAATTTCGTCGTCTACCGCAGCCGGGCGGAGACCGAACAGGATTTTTATGTCGGTGCTAGGCGCGACGTTCTGCGCCGGGTCGCCGGCACCTGGAAGATCGCCGGTCGCAAAATCACCCTCGACCAGAACGTGCTGTTGGCCAAGAACGTCAGCATCTTTTTCTGAACGCGGCCGCCGACACCTACCGCCGTACCCGTCTCCGACGGTTGATTCTGCCGCTCTCCGCCGCTACGACCCGGGCGGCCTCTTCATTGTTCACCATGACATCGGCTGCGAAGCCTGGGTGCGGGCAGTGCGGCGCGCGACATAGGGCGCCGAGACAGTCCAGGTGGATGAGAGCGCAACGAGTTAGTTAGTCCAGCCTAAGGCGGATTGCGATGAGCTTCCCCGGTACGCGAGCGCTGACAATATGCGCCGCCGCTTGCGCCGTGTTGGTCGCTGGTACCGCGCTTGGCCGGGCCGACGATTTCCAAGTCTCCTACACGGCGGGATCACGCGACGCCGCCGGCCGCTTTGCCGGCGGCACGGAAATGCGCGTGCTGACCCCGCATGGCGGCAGGCTCTACGCCGGGAACGGCTATTGGGAAGACCGGCCGGGGCCGGAGGGACCGCAAGGCGCACAAATCCTGGTCCTCGAAGCGCCCGAGGGGCGCTGGCGGGTCGATCATCAATTTGAAGAACGCCTGCCGAGCGGGCGTTGGCGCGATCTCGCGGTCGGCGCCTTGACCGTGGCGGTTTTCGCGACCGACGGCGCCGGCCGGACGCTGCCCAGGCCGATCTCGCTGCTGCTAGCCTCGACCTGGGACTTGGCTGGGGCGTCCCGAGTATTCACCCGCGACGACGCGACTGGCACGTGGGTCGCCGCCACCCTGGCGCAGGACCGGCCGGCGCCGGACTTTCTGCCGCAAATCCGCAGCTTCGGGACCCATCGGGATCGCATTACCGGTGTCGATCAAGTCTTTGCCGGACAGACGCCGCGCGGGATCCTCGCCGGCCATTTCGATCCGAGCGCCCCGGGCCGGATCAGCTGGGCCGCCGCACCCGAGCTCGACGCGTCGACGGTCTCGACCGCATTCTCCGGGCTTGCCGGCCGCCTGCGGGTCAGCAGCTTCGCTGAGGCCAACGGCCGGCTCTATGCCGCCGTCGGGCAGCAGGTCTATGAGCGGATCGACGGCACGGTGCCGCGATGGCGGCTGGTCTATACCAATCCGCAACCCGGGCGTTCCGAGACCGGACTTCGAGGATTGACCGCGATCCACGGCGCTGCCGGCGGCGACGCCTTGCTGGCAGCGGTAGAGGGCAACGCGGCGCGTTTGGTGCGGATTGATCCGACCACCGGCGGGGAAG
>DASXMC010000712.1:0-2834 GCA_036495885.1 Allostellaceae bacterium
TCGTGATGCGGATAGCGCGAACCCCAAACCACCTTGTCGGCAAAGTCTTGCGGCAGCGCCTGGATCATCCGTTCCTCGGCATCGAAGCCGAGCATCACATTGCCGTGCTCCCACATCTCTTCCGGTTCGGTGCTGACCGGATAGTGATGCAGCAACGGGATCACGCGGGTCGAGGCCTCCATTTTTTCCAGCACCTCCTGCATCCAGGAGGCCTTGCCATGCGCGACGACGACCTTCATCGCCGGGTAGCGCTCCATGACCGTGAAGCCGATCAAGGTCGAGGCGACGAACATGTGGTTGTCGAGCCAATTGGCCAAGATCGGCGCCAGCGGATGACCGAGCGGTGTGGCGCCTATGAACGTGATCGACTGACCGGCGCCGCCGCTGCCGCCGGCGAACGGACCGCCACCGCCACCGGGAACCGGCGGCTGCGCCAAACGGTCTTTGATCTTCTCGAAGAATGGCCCATGCGAGCTCCATTCCGGGTTCCAAAGCCCCGGAGTCGCATGCACGGCCACGGTGATCCCGAGCTGTTCTAACTCCGCCCACAGCGGATCGTAATAAGGATGATTAAGGTAGCGGTCTTCGAGGAACATCGGCCGAATGAAGACGGCGCGGACCGACGGGATGGCCGCAACCCGAGCCAATTCCTCGAGCGCGAAATCCATATTCTGCAGCGGCAGTATGGCGGCGGCGAAGAGCCGCTCCGGTGCCGCTTTGCAGAAGTCGGTGACCCAATCGTTGTAGGCGCGCGCGAGCGCATAGGCGACGTCCGGGTCACGCACTAGGAAGAAGCCCTCAGCGAACCAAGTCGGATAGAGCAGCGCCTGGTCGACGCCCATCGCGTCCATATCGGAAACCCGCCTCTGCGGGTCCGAAGCGCCCTCGGTGGCCGGATGCTTCGTGTGCGGATCGAGTTCCCCGATCGCTTCCCAGGTCATGCCGGGACGCCAAAGCGCGTGGCGCGGCAGGTTGGGGTTCGAGCGATCGCGGAAAATCTCACCATTGACCTTCAAGTATGCGCCGGTGCGGCCTTCCTGCCGCCATAGCGCATGCTTGCCGAGCGTTCGATATTCGGGGTCGAGGTATTCCTCCCACAGCGCCGGCGGCTCGACGACGTGGCTGTCGCCGTCGAAAACGACGAAATCCTTTGACGCACTCATTTCCCCTCACTCGGACTTGGGGTGAACCGCGATCGCGGCCAATATCGCAAGAGACACCCGCGCGCCGATCAGGCGGGCCGTCTCACCGCCGCCTCCGGGCGCAGTGCGGCCCGCACTTCCTCGTCCGTCGGCCACCAGTCGGGGCGCTCGATCTCGGTAATGCGCTCGCGGATGATGTTGGCCGGAGCCTGCACCTTGTAGAGGCGGCGGGCGTTGGCGCCCAAGAACTTGGCCTGATCCTCCTTCGGCAGCCCGTATTTCTGCATGGTTTCGATGGCGCGCCAAGCGTCATCGCCGTCATGGTGGTAGACATCCGACGACCAGCACAGGATATCGCCATAGAATTCCGGGAGCCGCGCGGGCGGCGCCTCGTCGCCCTCAAAGCCAGTCATGCAATGCTCAAAGAATGTCTCGCTCGGCAGGCGCTTCAACGGCGGCAACTGTCGCTCGTTCTTGTAAAGTTTATACGCCTTATCGCACTCGTCGATGAGGAAGCTAAGCCAGGTCGAGGAGGCCTCGAACACAGCAGCGTTGATCTTCGGGTGCCGCTCGAAAAATCCCGACATCAGGACAATCGTGACCCAGAGCGCCGCTTCGCCCTGAAAATTTTGCACATTGGTAAGGAAGGTGTGCGGCAACCCGGCAGCAGCTATGGTCTTGCGGATCAGTTCGGCGCTGGAATATTGCTCGCTGTAGCCCGACGGCTTCGCGCTGGCGAAGGCCGGGAAGGGGTGCATGCCATAGACCATGCCGGTCTCTTCAAGCGCATCCCACACCGACTCGTATTTCGGCTGCAGCGGATAGTTGCCCATTGCATCCATCGGCCGGACCAGCGCGACCCGGCAGCCTAGCGCGGCGACCCGGCGGATCTCCTCGACTGCATAATCAGGGTGCTGCATCGGAATCAGCGCCGCGAAAAACAGCCGGTCCGGATTTTCGCGCGTGTATTCGTAGGCCCACTCATTGTAGGCACGGCAACACGCTTTGGCGCCGAGCGCGTCCTCAAGCCAGGGATAAATGTCGATCTCGGTCGGGATGATCATGACCTGATCGATTCCCTGGACATCCATGTCCCGGAGCCGCGGCTTTGGCTCGTAGGAGCCAGCATGGTCGAGATAGGCGACCTGCGCCTGCGTCAGCGCCGTCTTCGGGTTGAGGTTGCGCACATTGAGGGCGCGCTGGATGTCGTGTTTGACGCCTGGGCCGGCATTGGTGATGACCCGCATCGTGCCCGGGGTGCCGCCGCGCCGGGGCGAGCCAAGACCGATCCCGGCGCGGCCGTTGACGATCAAGAGGCGGCCGTCGGCATCCCACCAGATCGTGCGCTTTAGCGCATCGAGTTCATCGCTGGTCAGGAAATCCTTGGCGCGCTCCCAGATCAGCGGCGGCTCCGTGACATGCGCATCGCAATCGAAGGTGGCGAAATCCTTAGTCATTGGCGCAAAGCGTTGAACCGGCATTCTGATCCTCCTTTCGATTGCAACAGAGCGTCGCGAACCTGGTTTGTCCGGCTTAGTCCTCCAACCAACCCGGCGGCACGGTCACCGCGCCGTGGCGGGTGAGAATGGCATCGACTTCGGCCATATCGGCGTTGCTGATCTCCCAGCCGAGCGCGCCGAGGTTTTCACTCACTTCAGCAGCTGTGCGGAAGCCGACCAGCGCCGTGCCAAC
>DASXMC010000713.1:0-2000 GCA_036495885.1 Allostellaceae bacterium
CGCGCCTGGGCCGCGGCCCCGCTCTCCTCAGCAAAGCCGGAGCTGATCACGACTGCCGCCCGGATGCCGCGGGCGCCGCATTCGTCGAGGGTGCTCGGCACCACCGCTGCGGGTACTACGACGACCGCGAGGTCGGCTGCTTCCGGTAGATCGCCGACCGAGGCGTAGGCGCTGAGCCCCAGGACCTCACTCTGGCTGCGCGTCACCGGATAGATCCGGCCCTGATAGCCGTGGCCGACGAGCGCGTGGGTCAGCCGGCCGCGCAAGGTCTCGGTGTCGGCCGAGGCGCCGACAATGGCGATGCTTTCGGGCATCAGCAGCGGACGAAGGTCAGGCATATCGTTCCTTAGGATCGCAGGCGTCCCGCCCGCATGCGGACGAGACGGCCGCGCTCCAACTAACGCAAGCCGAGACCGCGGGCGATGATCCCGCGCAGGATCTCACGGGTGCCGCCCTGGATCGTCAGTTTGGGCGCGATCAGGGTGGTGTAGCGCAACGCCTCCTCAAAGCGGTCGTCATTGGTTTCGGGCTGCTGGTCGCCCATCGGCGGCGCCAACAGCCGGATTTTGTCGGGCAGAGCCTGCTCGAAATTGGTGCCGAGGTCCTTGACGACCGCGGACTCGACCGCCGGCGTCTTGCCGGCCTGCAGCATGCCAGCGACCGACAACGACATGCGCCGCAGGGTCGCGAGGTGGGCGACCTGGCGGCCGATGCCCTCGGCGGTGCGGTCGTCCGGCTCATCGCCCGCGACGCGGACGAATTCGACCAGCACCGACAATGTCTCGATCCAGCGGTCGGGCCCGCTCCTCTCGTAAGCAAGCTCGTCGGTCGCCTGCTTCCACGCCATGTCGACCTCGCCGATCAAATGGCTGTCGGGCACAAAGGCGTCGTCGAACACGACCTCGTTGAAATCGTGGCCGCCGGTCAAGTTGATGATCGGGCGGATTGTGATCCCCGGCGTCTTCATCGCGACCAGGAACTGGGTCAGCCCGTGGCGACGATTTTCTTTGGTCGGCGGCGAGGTGCGCAAAAGTGCGATCATGTAATCGGCTTCGTGCGCGTTCGACGTCCAGATCTTGCGGCCGTTGACGAGCCAGCCGACATCGGTCTTGGTGGCGCGGGTCGAGGCGGCAAACACATCGGAGCCCGAATTGGGCTCGGACAGCCCGATGCAAAAACACAATTCGCCGGACGCGATCTTGGGCAGGATCTGTTGGCGGACCTCCTCCTGGCCGTACCGCAGGATGACCGGACCCGATTGCCGGTCGGCGGTCGAATGGGCGCGAGTCGGGGCGTGTGCGGCCAGCATCTCTTCGGTCACGACATAGCGTTCGAGCTGCGAGCGTTCATGGCCACCATATTTTTTGGGCCAAGTCATCCCGATCCAGCCCTTGGCCCCCATTTTGCGGCTGAATTCGCGCGAGAACCCGCCCTTGCCACGATGCGAGGACAGGGTGCCGGTATCGGCTTCCTGCCGCAGAAAAGCCCGGACCTCAGCCCGCAACTCCTTGGCCGCGGGCGGCAATTCAACCGGATCGAAACGGAAGGTGGTGGTCATCGCGGCCTCACTAGTTTGTCGTCAAGCGGGCGAGCGGGGTAGGCATCAGGCGCGACGTAACAAAAGAGGTCATGCCCGGATCTGTTCACGGCTGGAGCGCGGCCGTCTCGGCCGCATGCGGGCGGGACGCCTGCGCTCCCCAGCACGGTCGTGGAGCCCATTTCCTCAACGGTCGTTGGTGATGAAGGGCCACAGCCGGTCGGCGCCTTCGGCCGCGACCATCCGGCCAAGGCGGGTCGCCCACACTGTCTCATTGCCGAACTCCTCGCGCCAGCTCCACAGCCGCCGCGTCGCCTGATGTAAGCTGTGCTCGTAGGTGAAACCCATCGCACCATGGACCTGATGGGCAATCGCGGCACCGGAGCCGGCGGCCTCGCCGGCGCGCACCTTGGCGATCGCGATTTCCGCAGCACCGGGATCGGGGCCGGCGCAGGCCTCGGCC
>DASXMC010000714.1:0-7054 GCA_036495885.1 Allostellaceae bacterium
ACGGGCTCGCACACCACAACTATGCCTCATCTTAGGTCTATTTTTCAGGGATCTGATCACCCATCGTCTCGAACGAGCGGCTTGGTCGACGAGCCGTCCAGTCGTATGGTCGCCCACGCCTCCTGTCGGCCCGCTTTATGAAAGCGCTTAGCCTTCTTGCTCTGGTGGTTATCATCGTCGCCGATGCATCGTCGCCGGCGGCCGCACAGGCATTGCCGACGGAATATCGCGTCGGTCTGTTATCGACCGGCAGCGAAGCGACTGATCGGAGCGCGTTCTCGACCGAGCTGATAGAGGGCTTTGCCCGCCGCGGATTGATCGTCGGCCAGAACCTCGTCGTCGAAGGCCAAGCGGCACAAGGACAGCTCGATCGCCTGCCGCAGCTTGTCCAAAAGCTGGCGGCGAGCCGCGTCGGGGTGATCGTGACCTTGGGTTATCCGGCAGCTCTTGCCGCCAAGGAACATACGACCTTGCCGGTCGTCGTCGTCCGCGCCGGCGACCCGGTGGCCGATGGGTTGGTCGCCAATTTTGCCCACCCGGGCGGGCATGTCACCGGCCTCTCCGAGGGGGCGGCGGAGCTTTCGACCAAGCGTTTGACCCTGCTCAAAGAGGCGGTGCCGAAGGTGCGTCGCGTGGCGATGCTGTGGAATGCCGAGGATCTCGGGATGTCGCTGCGCTACAAGGCGGCCGATGCCGAAGCTCGCAGGCTCGGACTAAGAGTCGACTCTTACGGCGTCGGCGCCCCCGACGATTTCGAGACCACGTTTGTTGCAATGATGCGTCATCCCCCGGACGCCATTCTGATGGTCACTGACGCGCTGACGAATTTGAAACGCAAGCAAGTGATTGATTTTGCCGCCCAGCACAAGTTGCCGGCGATCTACGAATACGATTTCCTGGTCCGCGAGGGCGGCCTGATGTCATATGGGCCGGAACTGGGCGAAATGTTCGATCGCGCTGCCGGGCTGGCCGTTCGGATCCTTAGAGGGGCCGATCCCGCCGAGCTGCCCCTCGAAACGCCGAGCCGCTTTGTGCTGGCGATCAATCTCGCTACGGCCGGAAAAATCGGCGTGAAGTTTCCGCCCTCTCTTCTTGCCCGCGCCGACGGCGTGATCGAATAAAGCATCGGTCGAGTTCGCCGCCGCCACGAACTGCCCGCTGTCTTCAAATGCTACTTCCTGGTACGAAACGCAGTCTGATGGCATATGGCCCTACAGTGCTGGGGTGTTCGACCGTGCCGAGCTTGCATTTCGCATTCTGGGCGGAGCCAATCCAGCCCAGCTGCCGCTCGAGACGCCGACCCGGTTTGTGCTGGCGATCAATCTTGCAACCGCCGAGAAGATCGGGTTGACGATCCCACCGTCGTTGCTCGCCCGGGCCGACGATGTGATCGAATGATGGGAGAGACCGTTTCGTGGTCGCCGACAACGATGCTGCATTAGCGGTCGGAGAACCCCCGAAACCATCTGCGAGCCGACATTTCCGGCTGGGGTTGGCGGCCAAATTGGCGATTGCCTTTATCGGGCTCGTCAGCTTGGTGCTTGCGGTCAGCGGCGGGCTCGACATGTGGCTCGGCTATGATCAAGCCGAGGATGCGGCGGTACGGATGCAGCAGGAAAAGGCGTGGGATGCGGCCGGCCGGATAACCGCATTTATTGCCGATATCGAGCAAGAGCTCGGCTGGACGACCCCACGGCAATGGGATGCGCTGCCGCTCGAACAACGGCGCTACGATTTTATCCGCTTGCTGCGTGAGGTTCCGGCAATTTCTGAGATTTCCGAGATCGATGGCAAGGGCAAGGAGCAGTTGAAACTATCGCGTACCGCACCCGATTCCCTCGCCAGCGGTACTGATTTTTCATCCAATCCCTGCTTTGTCGAGGCCGAGGTAAACGGCGTTTGCTTTGGCCCGGTTTATTTTCGCAATCAATCCGAACCCTATATGACAATTTCGGTGGCGCATGCGGGTCATCACGCCGGCGTGACAATTGCGGAAGTCAATCTCAAGTTCATCTGGGATCTGATCAATGCGACACATGTCGGGCACGCCGGCTACGCCTATGTGGTCGACCGGCGTGGGCGGCTGATTGCAGATCCCGACCTCAGCCTCGTTCTGCGTGACACCGACTGGTCACGCCGCTCCCAGGTGGCCGCGGCGCTGGCAGTCCGCGATCGGACCGCACCAGCGTCCAGTTGGCAAATGGCCAGAGCGCATGATGGCGCCAAGGTGTTGGCTGTGTTCGCACCCGTCCCGCGGCTCGACTGGCTCGTCTTTGTCGAGCTCCCTCTCGGCGAGGCGTTGGCGCCGGTCTACGCCTCGCTTCATCGCACCGCGGTTTTGCTGGCGCTGGGCCTGGTGCTCGCGGCCGGCCTGGGCACGATGCTGGCGCGACGCATGGTGGTGCCGATCCGCCGCCTGCAGGACGGCGCCGACCGGCTAGGTTCCGGCGTACACAGCGAGCCGATCGAAATTCACACCGGCGACGAAATCGAAATTCTTGCCGAACGCTTTAACCAGATGGCCGCCAAGGTGCGGGAATCCTACGAAACTCTCGAAGCAAAAGTGGAGGCGCGGACCAAGGAACTGCAGGCGAGCGAGCAAACCGCGCGCGAAGCCCGGCTTGCTGCCGAGCGCGCCCTCGCCGATCTGCGCCAGGCGCAAGACCGGTTGGTCGAGACCCAGAAGCTCGCGGCACTCGGCCAGCTGACCGCCGGTATCGCCCACGAAATCAAGAACCCGCTTAATTTCATCAACAACTTCGCGGAATTGTCGGAGGAATTGATCGCCGAACTGCACGACCTGCTGGGCGCGGCGGGAACAAGCCTTTCTGAGGAGAAGCTCACCGAAATCGAACATTTGGCGCGCACGCTGGGCGGGAATCTCGCCAAAATCGTCGAGCACGGCACACGCGCCGACAGCATTGTCAAAAACATGCTGCTGCACTCACGCGCCGGGCCGGGAGAACGGCGCCGCTGCGATTTGAATGCGCTGGTGCGGGAGGCACTAAACCTCGCCTATCACGGCGCGCGCGCCGAATATCCCGATTTCAACGCCACTTTGGACCGGCATCTCGACCCGGCGATCGGCGAGCTCGATCTCTTTCCACAGGAGCTGACCCGGGTGTTGCTGAACCTGTTTTCGAACGCCTTTTACGCGCTGCGCGAACGCGCGCGCGCCAAGCAGGATCCGGCCTACGTGCCGACATTGTCGGTGACGTCGCGAAGCCGCGGCGACGGGGTGGAGATCCGCGTGCGCGACAACGGCGCGGGCATTCCGGATTGGGTGCGGGCGAAGATCTTCAATCCGTTCTTCACGACAAAACCGGCCGGTGAGGGCACTGGCCTTGGGCTGTCGCTGAGCCATGATATCATCGTCAAGCAGCATGGCGGCAGCCTCGAGATCAAAACCGAGCCGGGGGCATACGCCGAATTCATCATAACTCTACCCCGCGCGATCGCCGCCGTCGGGCCCGGTGCAGGAGGCGAGGGATGACCGCGAGGATCCTCGTGGTCGACGACGAGCCCGATCTGGAAATTCTGGTCCAGCAGCGCTTCCGGCACCAGATCCGCCGCGGCGAATTCGGCTTTCGCTTTGCCCATGACGGCGCCGAGGCGCTCGATCTGATTGCCGCCGGCGATGAGCTCGACATGGTTCTCAGCGACATCAACATGCCGCGCATGGACGGTCTGACCTTGCTCGAAAAGATCCAGGAAACAGACGACCCGCTATCGACGGTTATCGTCTCCGCTTATGGCGACATGGCGAATATTCGCACCGCGATGAACCGCGGCGCTTTTGATTTCATTACAAAGCCGATCGATTTTACCGACCTTGAGACTACGATCCGGAAAACGCTGGCGCATATAGAGCGTCTGCGCGAGGCCAAGCGCCGGCAAGCCGAGGCCGAGCGCGCGCGGGCGCTTCTGTCGCAGTATTTCTCGCCGAACCTGGCCGAGCGTCTGGCAAGTGATCCCGAGGCCGTCGATCTCGGCGGTCAGCGGCGCGAGATTACCTCGCTGTTTTCCGATATCGCCGACTTCACCTCGATGGTCGAGACCCTCGATCTCGAAGTTATCGCCCCGCTGCTCAACGACTATCTGAGCGGCATGACCGAGGTCGTGTTCGCACACGGCGGAACCGTCATAAAGATCATCGGCGATGCCATGCATGTGCTGTTTGGGGCGCCGGCCGATCAGCCCGACCACTCAGCGCGCGCCGTTTCTTGCGCGCTCGAGCTCGATGCCTACGCCCAGGGTTTCCGGGCGCGCTGGTACGAGCGCGGCGTTGTGTTGGGGGCCACCCGGGTCGGTGTCGAAGCGGGTCCCGCAATTGTCGGCAATTTCGGCGGCAGCAGATTTTTCGACTACAATGCCTATGGCGACGTCATCAACACCGCAGCACGGCTCGAAGCGGCAAACAAGCAGCTCGGCACCCGTATCTGCGTTGGCGAGAGTGTCGCCACGCGGGTTGCTGGTTTCAAGGGTCGGCCAATCGGCGATCTCTTGTTGCGCGGACGCGAAAAGCTCCTGCGCGCGTTCGAGCCGCTGACCGGTGCGGTTTATCAGGGTGCCGCAACGCAGGCTTACCTCGAGGCCTTCGCCAAGCTCGAAGCCGAGGATCGGATGGCGACGCCGGCATTCGCCGCATTGCTCGGCTTGCACGCCGAAGATCAGCTGGTAGGCTTTCACCTGCGGCGGTTGCTGAACGGCGCCGCCGGCGCCAGAATTGTGCTTGATTGAATCGGGTCAACCCCGCCTTGTCCGAAAAAGTGGGGTCCGGTTTTATTCCTGCGGCCGGCAGGTTGTTTGCGGGTCACCGCTGCATTCGAGACCTGGGCAGCAATCGGAATTTGTCTTGCACATCTCGCCTTCGTCCTTGCACTCGGCCGCGTAGGCCTTGGCAACCAGGCCGAGGTCGAGATCGTTGAGCAACGTGCGCAGCTGAACGCCGGAGGCCTCTTTGCGCGGCGTTACTGCCGGTTGCGTCGACGGCGGACTGTCGGCCCAGGCGAACGGCGGGACGGCAATACCAAAAAGCAAAAGAAAACCAACTGCCCCATTTCTCATCGAGTTCTCCGTTGATCCCAAACCGGCTTTGTCCGCGCAACGGCCCAGCAGTGCCAAGCGGGTTAAGCCATCGGATTGCGGGCCGGTCAGCGCTCGGTCAGCTTTAGTTCGATCCGGCGGTTGCGCTTGTAAGCGTCGGGGGTGGTGCCGGGATCGATTGGCTGGGTGTCGGCAAAACCGGCTGCCGCCAGCCGATCGGCGGGAATTCCCTTGGCTATCGCATAGCGCACGACCGACATCGCCCGCGCCGTCGACAATTCCCAATTCGATGGAAACTGCTGCGTTTTGATTGGGTTGTGATCGGTGTGGCCGCTGACCAGCAACACCCAATTTAGATCCGGCGGGATTTTAGCCGCGATCTGCTTCAACGCCGTAATGACCGGGTCGAGATCCTTCTTCGCGGCGTCGGTCAGATCCGCGCTGCCCGGCGCGAACAGCACCTCCGACTGGAAGACAAACCGGTCGCCGACGATCCGGATATCCGGCCGGTTGCCGAGGATCTGGCTCAGCCGCCCGAAAAATTCCGAGCGATAGCGCGCGAGCTCCTCGACCTTGTTGGCCAGCGCCACATTCAGTTTTCGCCCGAGATCGGCGATCTGGCTCTGTTGCGACTTGACCTTCCCCTGGGAAATATCGAGTGCCGCAGCAATTGCCGCGAGCTGCTGGCGCAGTGCCGCGATCTGCTGGTTCAACAAGTCGACCTTGGCAAGGGCCTCGCTGCTGATCGATTTTTCGGACGCCAGCGATTTTTGCGAAAGCGCTGTCTGTTGCTGCTCGGCGCCGAGACTGGCCTCGAGCTCTTCGGACCGCTCGCGCAGCTTCGCCGCTTCGTTGGCTTTTGCGGTGAGATCGGTCACCTGCGCATTCAGCCGGTCGCGCTCGGCCACGGCGCTCTTCAGCTGCGCGCCGAGATTTGTGGCGGATTGCCGAAGGTCTGTGTTGGTCGTGCGCTCGAGCGACAGAAGATTGGCGAGCGCATCGACCTGCTGCTGCAATTTGTGCAGCGCCTCCTCGCGTCCCGACAGCGCCGCCGAAAGATAAAACTGGCCGACAGTAAACACCAACAATATGAAGATGATCACCATCAAGAGCTGCGACAGCGCATCGACAAAGCCGGGCCAAATGTCGATGCTCGGCCGGCGGGAGTTTCGCGGGGCGATGGCCATCAGCGCATCCCTCAGCGCCGGCCTTCTTCGGCCAGCGCAGCGATCGTGCGCGCCAGGATGCGGATTTCGCCGCGTAATTCCTGCACGCTCTGCGTGCGGCCCTGGGCCGTATCCTCGATCAGCCGTGCGGTATAGGCCTCGATATTGCGAAGATGGTTTCGTAGCGCGTCGTCATGCCCGCCGGCATTCTCGGCAATGTCGGCAAGGCGGCCCAGAACCGGTTTAAGCTCCACCTGGTTTTCAGCGAGGCGCAGCATCAGCATCTGCCCCGCCTTCATCTGCTCACCGAGAATACCGAGCCGGTCGGCCAGATTTGCCAAGGTTGAGTTGGCGCCGATCCGGCTCTCCTCGCCGCGGGCGAGAATACGCTGCAGATGTTCGAGACTGTCCGCGGTCTGCTCCAGCAAGGCCTGGATATAGACCGGGATCGGGGCGTCGCCGGCATCGCCCAAAGCGCCGCCGGATAATCGTGTAAAGCCCGACAGCCACTCCTCGAGATCGTTGTAAAAGCGGTTTTGCGCCTGTCCCGCCTGCAGATCCAGAAAGCCGAGGACAAGGCTGCCGGCGAGGCCAAAGAGCGAGGCGCTGAACGCGGTTTGCATTCCTGCGAGCGGCGATTGGAGACCGGCCTTGAGGTGGGCAAAGGCGCTGGTGAGATCGCCGCCGCCGACGCTCAAACCCCCGATCACGCCGCCGACCGAGCGCAGCGTTTCCAGCAGTCCGTAAAATGTACCGAGCAGACCGAGAAAGATCAGGACCCCGATCAGATATCGCGAGGCCTCGCGGGTTTCGCTGAGCCGCGAACCGATCCCGTCGAGCAG
>DASXMC010000715.1:0-3141 GCA_036495885.1 Allostellaceae bacterium
CGGCGATCGCGGCAGCCAAGTGCGCCCGGGCCGCGGAACCGACCCCACCCTCCCCAACCCGCTCGGATCGGGAAGCGGTACAGCTCGAGCCATCCACCATCATATGTCCCCGCGAATTGTTGCCGCTCGGGCCAAGGCCCAAAACGAACATATCCGCGCGCCGGACCGGCGGCAGCCGCAACGACGCAAAGTTGGGAGTTTGCAAATCGGTGGCTAGCGTTCGGCCTAAAGCGACATGCTGAGGGCCTTGCGCAATTTGCGAATGGTTTCGGCGCTCTTAAAGCCGTAGGGAGGATCCGAGGCCGACAGACGCAGCTCTTGCAGGACTAGCGCCAGCACCCGCTCGTTGCCGGTTCCAGCAGTGAAGGCGCCGCGCGCCCACAACGCTGTAAGCGCATCGCGCAGCATTGCCTTGGCTGGGCGCTCGCGCGCCCCGCGCCCCGCGCCCCTAGCCGCCGTCGTCAGGACGGCTGCCACTCCGGCGATCGCCGAGCCGCCGGGCAACATCAGTTGATTGCCTGCGAAGTCGAATTGCATTTGGCCAAACCACTCCGGCTCGACCTCTACTCTCGCGCCATCGCAAAATCCCGCCGCGCGAAAGCGGCCGGCGCGGCCCGCGAGCTCAAATGCTCCCACCAGCTCCCGCTCCACCGCGGCAATCTCGGCGAGCAAGGCTGGCGAACCGCGATGGCGCGCGACGAATTCATCAAATGCGGCTTTTCCCGCGGCGCCGAACGGAGACGGGGCCCCGGCAAAGGCCGGCGCCACACCGCGTTGCGCCAGACGCCGCCGGCGCAGCTTGCTCGGCAACCGCGAGCGCGGTTTCCTGCGGCACAGGCAGCTGGTCTTGTTGCCGCTGCCATTCGACCGAGCCGACCGCAAACACTAGTCCCGCGGTCGCTGCAGATGCGTCGCCCGCCAAACCCACGGCGAGCCGGCAATACCGCTTCCACAGCTGCGGCTCAGCGGTCGCGACTAACGCTTCGACCAATGTCAAGACAGAGTCTTGGCCGAATGTAAGCACCGTTTTCCCCTGCCCTGCCCGCGGCCGATATGAGTTCGGTCTGCCGCGGACTCGCAATTGTGAAACCTCACCCGGCTGCAAACAAGATCGAAACTTTCGCCCAGGAAGCCTCGGCCGCCCGATCCGACGCTGGCCTTTGGTAATTTGATGAGCTTGGCTTATCATCGCATGACAAACATGTGACCGGCTCACACGGGGGTAAGGTCGCTGCTCGCCCAGAAGGGAGGATCACTGATCCCAGGATTACGCGCCATCGTTGGCATGCCTCGTTGGCGGCGCCATAGACGCCCGACGGGCGAGCCGCTCCGGTGAACAGCGAGGCGCGCAGTTCTCTTGGCAAGCGCGCGCCGATTACGATTTCGATCATGTTGGCGACGATCATGCAGGGCGTCGACAACACGATCGCAAATGTCGCACTGCCGCACATCCAGGGCAGCCTGTCCGCCGCCCAGGACCAGATCGCGTGGATTCTGACCTCGTATATTGTCGCCGCTGCGATCACGATGCCGCTGACCGGCTGGCTCGCCGGCCGATTTGGCATCAAATATCTGTTTTTGATCTCGGTCGGGGGCTTCACCCTCGCCTCCGCCTTGTGCGGCAGCGCCACCAGCCTCAACCAACTCGTCGCGTTCCGGCTTCTGCAAGGGATCTGCGGGGCGGGCCTGGTGCCGCTGTCGCAATCGGTACTGATGCAGATCAATCCGCCCGAGCGTCATGGCCAGGCGATCGCGGTCTGGGGTATCGGGGTCATGCTCGGCCCGATCTTTGGCCCGATGCTGGGCGGCTGGCTGACCGAAAACTATAGCTGGCGCTGGATTTTCTTCATTAACTTGCCGGTCGGGATCATTGCCTTTCTCGGCATCCTGATTTTCATTCGGGAGGGGCGGACCGCGCGCCGCGAGGCGTTCGATTTCTTCGGGTTTGTGACCCTGAGCATCGCCATCGGCGCTTTGCAAATGCTGCTCGACCGCGGCCAGTTGAAAGACTGGTTCGGGTCGACCGAGATCTGGATCGAGACTGCGATCGCCGGCCTCGCCGGCTATCTCTTTATCATTCACACGATAACCGCGGGCGAACGGTCGTTCCTCAATCGCGACCTCCTCAAGAACCCGAACTTTGCTGTAGGCACGATCTTGATGTTCTTTGTCGGCGGAATCTTGAGCGGCACCTTGGCGCTGCTGCCGACGATGCTGCAATCGCTGATGGGTTACCCGGTGTTTACGACCGGCCTTATCACCTCGCCGCGCGGCATCGGTACGATGGCCGCGATGTTTCTGGTCGGGCGGCTCATTAATCATGTCGACAATCGGCTGATCATCTTTTCCGGGCTGATGATGACTTTGGTTTCGCTGTGGCAGATGACCGGATTTTCGCTGCAGATGGGAATGGCGCCGGTAATTACCTCGGGGCTGCTGCAAGGTTTCGGATTGGGCTGCACGTTTGTGCCGTTGAACACGTTGGCGCTGTCGAACCTACCGCGCCATATCCTGACGCAGGGCACCGCGTTGCGCAGCCTGATGCGCAATCTCGGCGGCAGCATCGGCATTTCGGTGTTCGAGGTCGTGCTGACACAGAACACGCAAATCGTACATGCCCGCCTGGTCGAGAATTTGCGCCCCGACAACCCGCTCGCCCATGTCCCGCTGTTGGCAGCACCCTACAGCCTGACCACCCCGACCGGGGTTGCCGCACTCAATGCCGAGGTGACGCGGCAGGCGGCGATGGTCGCTTATATCGATGTCTACACCTTTATGATGGTGATTGTGGCGATCACCATCCCGCTGCTGTTGTTGGTCCGGCCGCGGCGCCGCGTGCGAGCCGCGTCGGCGCCAGTCGCCGCCGCGGGCTTGCGCGCCGGTAGCACTGGGTGAACGGCGCGCACGAGCCATCGAAATCTCGCCTAGCAGACGCGCGCGGCAACTGCGCGCGAGCCCATTTACCGATTTCGTATCATAGCTTATTATCTGCCACGGGTAGTTCTTTGCAGTCGGACGCGATGCAACTCGAGCACAGCTTTGGGTATCTTGTTCACGATGTGGCGCGGCTGTTCGCACGCCGCTTCAACCAACAATCTTTATTTTTTCTTGGGCTCAACACCTCGCAGTGTCGGATTCTCG
>DASXMC010000716.1:0-3224 GCA_036495885.1 Allostellaceae bacterium
GGCGCCGACATAGCGGGTGCCGAAGAGATCGCGCAAATAGGCGGGAACGGTCGCAAAGCCGCCGCCATACATACTGAAGATCACCGCATAGCAGAACACGAACAAGGCGACGCTGCCGATCGCACCGCTATGCGGCACCACAGCATAGAGCAAGGTGCCGAGTGCAAAAAACACGAAATAGGTGTTCTTGCGGCCGATGTAGTCGGAGATTGTCGACCAGACGAATCGCCCGCCCATGTTAAAGAGGCTAAACAAGCCGACGAGCCCAGAAGCGGCGATCGCGGTGATGCGATGAGGAAACATTTCTTGGCTCATCGCCGAGGCCTGACCCAAGACGCCGATACCCGCGGTCACGTTTAGGCACAGGACCAGCCAGACGAGCCAGAACTGCGGCGTCTTCAACGCCTCATAGACAAACACGTCGCGGGTCGTCACCAGCCGCTGGGACTGGACCGGGGCGACATATCCCGCCGGCTGCCAGCGCGGTGGCGGCACCCGCACGATCGCCGCTCCGACCATCATAAAGCAGAGGTAAATTAGGCCCATGACGACAAACGTCTCGGCAACGCCGACATGGGTCGGGGTCGAGAACTTGCCCATCAGCCATACCGAAAGCGGTGCCGCGATAAAGGCGCCGCCGCCAAATCCCATGATCGCCATGCCGGTCGCCATGCCGGGCCGGTCGGGAAACCACCGGATCAGGGTCGATACCGGCGAAATATAGGCGATTCCGAGACCGATCCCGCCGAGCACACCGTATCCCAGGTAGATGATCCACAAGGTGTGCAGCCAGACCCCGATCGCCGAGACAAAAAACCCGCCCGAAAAGCACAATGCCGCGGTAAACATGGCGCGGCGCGGACCACCCTCCTCGACCCAGCGGCCGCGCAGTGCCGCCGCGGCACCGAGAAACACGATGGCGAGGCTGAAGATCCAGCCGAGATCGGTCAGCTTCCAATCGTCAGGCGCATGGGCGGTAATGCCGATCAGTTTTGTCATCGGCAGATTGAACACGCTGAAGGCATAGACCTGCCCGATGCACAGATGAACGCATAAGGCCGCCGGCGGGATCAGCCAGCGGCTGTAGCCGGGCGGCGCCACCGTGCGCTCACGCTGCAAAAACCCCAACATCGCTTCGACTCCGAATTTGCTTCGTTTGCGGATGTCTCGACGCTTTAGTGCCGCTCGGCCGCCGCATTGGTCGTTAACGATAATAGACTTGGGGAGGCGTTTGCGATTCGCCAGCCTGCTTTTGAGCGCGACGGAAGACGCGGAGAACCGTCTATCAGGCCCGATTCACCTCGGCAAAGGCGAGACGCCCGGCAAGACGCGGTCAGATGGTGTGCAAAACTTCGTTCGACTCGTCCTCAAACATGCCGAGCCGGTTGACCCCGTCAAACGCGGCGACCTTGTAGCATTCCGCCAAGGTCGGGTAGTTGAACACCGTATTGATAAAGTATTCGATTTTGCCGCCAAACGACAACACCGCCTGGCCGATATGGATCAGTTCGCTCGCTCCTTCGCCGATGATGTGAACGCCGAGGATCTGGCGGGTCTCGCTGTGAAAGATTAGTTTTAATAGGCCAGTGACGTCACCGAGGATCTGGCCGCGGGCGATCTCCTTGTAGCGGGCCTTGCCGACTTCATAGGGGATCGCGGCCTCGGTCAGCTCTTCTTCGGTTTTGCCGACCATCGAGATTTCGGGGACGGCATAGATGCCGTAGGGAAACCGCTCTGGCACGCTCTGCGCCCTGATGCCAAAGGCATGGCACGCCGCAAGCCGCCCCTGCTCCATCGAAGTCGAGGCAAGTGCCGGAAAGCCGATCATGTCGCCGACCGCGTAGATGTCGTGAACCGCGGTGCGGAAATGTTCGTCGACGGCGAGCCGGCCGCGGTTGTCGGGGGCAAGACCGGCTTCGGCCAGATTGAGCCTGCTCGCCGCACCGGTGCGGCCGACCGAATAAAGCGCCTTTTCGGCGACGATCGTCTTGCCGCTGTCGAGGTGGATCTTGACGCGGGCACCATGCTCCTCGTCGACAACTTCCAATTTTTGGACGCTCTCGTTGAGCCGTAAGGTGGCCCGGTTCTCGCGCAAATGGTGGCAGAACTCGTCGGCGATTTCGTTGTCGACAAACGGCAGCAGCCGGTCGCGCCGGTCGATCAGCGTTACCCGAACCCCGAGAGCGGCAAAGATGCTGGCATATTCGCAGCCAATGACGCCGGCGCCGACAACTGCCAATGTCCGCGGCAGCCGATCGAGCTCGAGGACATCGTCGCTGGTGAAGATTGTCGACCCGTCGAACGGGACGTGCGGATCGCGCGTGTTCTCCGCCCCGGTGGCGATGATGATCTTTTTTGCCCTGACTGTGCGCGAGCTGCCGCCGTCGACATCGTCGAGGCGAACGGTATCTGGGGCGATAAACGACGCGGTCGCGGCGATAACCTGGACGTCGTTGCGCATCAACTGATGGCGCGTGACGTCGATCTCGTGTGCGATGACCCGGTTGGTACGAAACAGCAGATCCTGCATCGTTATGTGCTGTTTGACCGTGTAGGACGCACCATAAAATTCGCGCCCGCGATAGCCACACAGATCGAGGGCCGCCTCGCGGAATGTCTTCGATGGGATGGTCCCGAGATTGACGCTGCACCCGCCGAGAACGGTCTTGCGCTCGACGATTGCGACCCTTTTGTCGAGCTTCGCACCCTGAATTGCGGCGCGCTGCCCAGCCGGACCGGAACCGATTACCAACAGATCGTAGTCAAATCCGTTCGCCGACATGTCCTCGACCCCGCCACCATCCCGCACAGGGAAACCATGAGCCGGCAATACACAAGCCATAAGCCTGCGACACGTTCGTGACAATTGCGTGAATCGGGTGAGTGCATCGGGTGCACTCCGGCCGCCCTTTACTGGTACCGGCAGCGACCCAACATCTGCGGGTGACAATGCCGAAGCGAGCGCAACGCTGGCGCGGCGAATTGTCGTGACTGTACCGCCCCGGCACCACTTAGCTACTTGTCATGCGCTTGGTTGCGCCGCCATTGGAACTCCGCCGCCGATGACCGATCTCGCCCTGAAAGACGGGCTCGCCTTTTCTGGCCTGTACGACCGCGACGGACTCGTGCGCATCGATCGCGCGTTTGTGGCACACCTCGCCGCAACCGATACGGCGCTCCACGACCGGCTGATGGCGGCGCGGCGCGACCCCGATGCCGTCGGC
>DASXMC010000717.1:0-4940 GCA_036495885.1 Allostellaceae bacterium
GGCTACCGGGTCCGCAACAGCAATGAGACGCCCCCGCCACCGGAGATTGAATGGCCGCTTCGGGCGAGCCCACGGTTTTAATTGCGACGGCCAGAATGGCAGCTTTCGGCGCACCTCGCCCACTCCCTTGCGCCCAGGCGACGGTCTCCTTTCCGATCACATAGCAGGCGTTCGGCCGGCGGGGCGGGAACGCGTCTTCGTGCCCCACACCTGCCGTTCGCAATCCCGTCTGGATCGACTCAGTTGGGTGGAAACACGTCATTCCCGATTTGTCCGGTCCGGTGAGGTCAACCCTTCGAAAGCGCTCATTAACGGCCTGAAGCCCCGACACCCGGTACTGCGCGATTTCAGTTCTGCCGCTGGTAGGTCGAAAGCCAGAGGAATATCCTCGGCCGCGAGGGGTTACCGCTCCTCCAAGGCGAGGATCACCGCATGGACGTAGCGGCGTGGTTGCGGGCGCTAGGCCTCGAACAATACGCCCAGCTGTTTCGCGACAATGACATTGATGGCGAGATCCTGCGCGGGATGACCGCAGGGGACCTCAAAGAGCTGGGCATCAGCTCCTTCGGCCATCGCCGCCGGCTCCTTAACGCGATCACCGCCCTGGGGCAAGAGCCCCCGAAACGTGATGTGGCTCAATCAGCAACGAGCGTCACCCCTGCTACCACCTCACCTCCGCCAATCGACGCCGAACGCCGGCAGCTGACGGTGATGTTCTGCGATCTCGTCGGCTCGACAGCGCTCTCGGCGCGACTCGATCCCGAGGATCTGCGCGAAGTCATCGTCGCCTATCACCGCGCCGTCGCCGATGTCGTGCGGACCTTTGATGGTTTCGTCGCCAAGTACATGGGCGACGGGGTGCTCGCTTATTTCGGCTATCCGCGAGCTCATGAAGACGATGCCGGGCGTGGGGTCCGGGCGGGGCTCGGTGCGGTGGATGCGGTCGGCTGTCTCGAAGTCAAATCGGTTAACCTCCAGGCCCGTATCGGGATCGCCACCGGGGTGGTGATAGTTGGCGATTTGATCGGCGAAGGTCCGGCGCAGGAGCAATCGGTCGTCGGCGAGACGCCGAATCTCGCCGCCCGGCTCCAGGCCCTGGCCGAGCCGGAGACGGTCGTCATCGCCGCGGGCACGCGCCGGCTGGTCGGCGATCTCTTCGAATACCGCGATCTCGGCACTGTCGACGTTCGGGGCATCGCCGCCCCGGTGCCGGCTTGGCAGGTGCTGCGGCCGAGCGGCGTCGCCAGCCGCTTCGAGGCGCTGCGTGGAGCGGCGCTCAGCCCATTGGTCGGCCGCGGTGAGGAAATTGACCTGCTATTGCGCCGCTGGGCGCGCGCCAAGACCGGCGACGGCCAGGTCGTGCTGATCTCCGGCGAGCCCGGCATCGGCAAGTCGCGTATCACCGCAGAATTAGAGGAGCGCCTTTGCGCGGAGCCACATCTCCATCTGCGCTATTTTTGCTCGCCCTATTGCCGTGATAGCGCGCTCTATCCGTTTATCGACCAGCTCTGGCATGCTGCTGAGTTTGCACGCGACGACCCGCCTACGGCCAAGTTAGAAAAGCTAGAAGCCGTGCTGTTGCGAGCAGCACCGCCGGACGAGGATGTGCCACTCCTCGCCGACCTCATGTCATTGCCCGTTTCGGCGCACCACCCTCTCCCCAACCTCAGCCCGCGGCGCAAGAAAGTACGGACACTGGAGGCGCTGCTCCGCCAGCTCGAAGGTCTCACGCGCCGGCAGCCGGTGATCATGCTCTTCGAGGACGCGCATTGGGTCGATCCGACCTCGCGCGAATTGCTAGACCTCACCGTCGAGCGCGTGCGCGACCTGCCGCTGCTACTGATCGTGACCTTCCGCCCCGAGTTCCAACCGCCCTGGACCGGCCAGCCGCAGGTGACGATGCTGGCGCTCAATCGCCTCGATCGCCGAGACCGGACCGCTCTGGTAACATATTGCGGGCGACTCGGCATTAACGGATGAGGTCGTCGCTCAGATTGCCGAACGTACCGACGGCGTGCCGCTTTTCGTCGAGGAATTGACGAAGAGCATCTTGGAGAGTGGGATCCCTCTGCTTGGGATCCCGGCCACCCTGCACGACTCGCTGATGGCGCGGCTCGACCGATTGGCGTCGGTGCGTCGCGTGGCACAGATCGGCGCGGCAATCGGGCGCGAGTTTTCCTATCCCCTGGTGTGCACCGTCTCGCGCCTTCCCGAGGATGAGTTGCAAGGCGCTCTCGGGCGACTTGTGAGCTCCGAACTGTTGTTCCAGCGCGGCGCACCGCCCGACGCGGTCTACGCCTTCAAGCACGCGCTGGTGCAGGACGTGGCTCACGGCAGCTTGCTGCGCAGCTCTCGCTAGCAGTTACACGCGCAGATCGCCGAAACGCTGGAAGTCCAATCCCCCGAGATGATGGAAACCCAGCCGGAACTGTTCGCACAGCATTACACCGAAGCTGGGCTCGTTGAAAAATCAGTCGCCTATTGGGGCAAAGCCGGTCGAAGATCTGCCGCGCGGTCGGCCATGGCGGAAGCCGCCGCGCAATTCCAAAAGGGGCTCGACCAGCTAGCCTTGTTGCCCGGTACACCTCAACGCTCGAAACAAGAACTCGAATTTCTAAATTCGCTCGGTGCGGCGCTGTACCCCCTCCAAGGTCCTGGTGCGCCAGAGATGGGTCTTGCCTATGCCCGCGGCTTGGAATTGTGGACACGGCTAGGCTCTCCCGCCGAGTTTCTCAATGTCCCTTACGGGCGACTGCGCTCTCTTCTGTTCCGCGGTGAGCTTGCTTCCGCGTTGGACCTCGCCGAGGACTTGCTGCGACTAAGCCGCGAGCGCGATGACGCAGCGGGGCTCGTTCAGGGCCACTTCGCCATTGGTCGAACCCTGATGTTCATCGGAAAGTTCGGCCCGGCTCGGTCCCATCTGGAGAAGTCGCTTTCTCTGCATAATGAGTTTGGTCCTCCTGCAATCAGTCGCGGGGTCGGGACCATTCAGATGAGAGTGGAACTGCAGATGTATGGAGTGCAGATGTATTCGGCGATCGTTCTTGCCTGTCTCGGCTACCCCGACCAGGCATTATCGAATAGTGCCGCCTCGGCGGTCGAGGCGCGTGGCCTCGCGGATCCAATCTCCTTGGCGACAAGCATGGCCATGCGCTCCCGGCTACTTTCACTTGTCGGAGACGACATGGCTTTGGGTGAGCAGGCCGACCACTTGGTTTCGTTGACAATCGAGCAGGGTTTTCGTCAGTGGCATGCACAGGGGACGATCTATCGCGGGTGGGTCCAGGCTAAGAACGGGGATGTCGCGGAGGGAATGCCACTTCTGCGTAGCGGTATTATCACTTTTCGCGCTTCCGGCACGGAAGTTTGGTTACCACATTTCCTGGCGCTCCGCGCAAGCGCGTGCGACCTAGCTGGCGAAGCCGAGGAGGGCTTGAGCCGGCTGGACGAAGCGATGCAAATCGTTGACAAAACGGGGAAGCGGTGGCTCGAGGCGGAACTGTATCGGCTAAGAGGCCAGCTGCTATTGCGGCGCGAGCATGCCGAGGCGGCCGAGGAATTGTACCGCAAAGCCCTGAGCATCGCCCAAGAGCAGGAGGCCAAGCTTTGGGAATTGCGTGCCTCGGCGAGCCTCGCCCGGCTGCGCCGTGATCACGGCCGTCGCACCGAAGCCCGCGACCTGCTCGCGCCAGTCTACGGCTGGTTCACCGAAGGCTTCGACACACCCGACCTCAAAGACGCAAAGGCGCTCCTCGACGAGTTGACGTGAGGTCGGTGAGTCGAGACAGTGGCGGGTATAACTTCTAATAGCTTGCACTTAATCTGACACTTTCGAAACGGAGCCTTCGGCGGGACGGAGACCAAGCGTGACCCAGGAGCAGAGGATCATCCGATTGCGAGACACCCATCACCGCCGCCGAGATCCTCAACGACCGGGTGATGCTATTCTGTGACGAGCACGGCATCTGGCTGTCGCGGATGCTGATCGATCGCGGCACCGAATTTTGCGGTACCCAGAGCCACGAATACGAGCTCTACCTTGCCGTGAGGACATCGATCACAGCCGCACCAAGACCAAGGCCCGCAGACGACACCCAGCGAAAAAGCAATAGTCGCTTCGGATTACCCATGCGACGCGTAGAGGGTGTATCGACGACAGTCCGAGGTTCGGCTCCGACTACTCCGCCACCGGCCAGACCGCCTGCATCCAGATCGCGGCCGCTGCGGCGCCCGCGTCGACCGTACCGAGGGCGCGGTGACCGAGATAACTGGCGCGTCCGAGCCTAGGATACATATGGGCGGTCGCTTCCGTGCCCTTTCGCACAGCCGCGACGGCCTCGCTCCAAGCCTCGGTCGCGGGTCGGCCGGCGGCAAGCCCGGCCGCGAAAGCGGTAGCGGCCGGATGCAGGGCGTCTAGCATCGTGCGGTCTCCCGGTTTGGCCCCGCCCAGTTCCATGATTGCATTGACCCCCGCCGTCAGCGCAACGGACCAGTCCGACGCCGCGGGAGTTGCGGGTAAGGTCTGCGCCGCGCGGAGGAGTGCCGTCGCGTATAACGGACCGGAAGTGCCGCCGATCGCGCGGCGTAGAGCATCCGCTATCCGACTCAATATGGCACCAGGGGGCAATGCCCAGGTTCGTTCCGGCAGAGCGCGGATCGCCGAAGCGCCGCGGGTCATGCTTGCGCCCAGGTCGCCGTCCCCAGCTGCTGCATCCAACTCGGTCAAATGCGCTTCAGCGCGTTCAAGCGCGGCCGCCAACGCCAGGGGCCGCGCGCCTGATCATCTCGTCGCTGTGCGCCGTATAGCGGACAGGGATCGACTCCGGTGCTGCTAAGGAACCGCGGACCATCTCTCGTGCCAGCCCAACTCGCCCATCGCCGGGCCACGCCGGCGCCGTTGTCGCCACGTCCAGCCGGCAGAGCCGATCTTCATCTACCCG
>DASXMC010000718.1:0-7082 GCA_036495885.1 Allostellaceae bacterium
GGTTCTTGGCCCGCGCCGCGTCGTCGAATTGCTGGCTCGGCGAGGGGATTTCTGCCTATAACCCGCCCGGCTGCGACTCTGCTGCAGCACCCGCCCTCTGCAAACGGCGGCGGATTGCCGCCGGATCTGCTTCTCTTTTGACGCGAGCGCGTTAGCTTGGCAGACGGACCGAGCGCATCGATGTCGGACATGACCGCCATTCACACCGAAACTCGCCTGGGAGTGGGACGGAACCTGGTTATCGCCGCGCTGGGCGTCGTCTATGGCGACATCGGCACGTCGCCGCTCTATACCGTCAAACAATGCTTCGACAACGGCGGCGTCAACGAGGGCCGGGTGTTTGGCGTCCTGTCTCTGATCGCGTGGTCGCTGACGCTGGTGGTCACCGTCAAATACGTGCTGGTCATGATGCGGGCCGACAATCGCGGTGAGGGCGGCATTCTGGCGTTGATGGTTCTGGCGATGCGCGCCGCGGTTGCCGGGCGCGGACGGTGGATCATGTGGGCCGGATTGACCGGTGCTGCTCTCTTCTACGGCGACGGGGTGATCACCCCGTCGATTTCAGTGCTGAGCGCCGTCGAGGGGTTGAAAATCGCGACCCCCGCGTTCGAACCTTATGTCGTGCCGCTCACGCTGTTGTTGCTGATCGTCCTGTTCGTCGTGCAGCGTCGCGGGACGGCTCTCGTCGGCCGCTATTTCGGCCCGGTCATGATCCTGTGGTTCGCGGCGATCGGAGTGCTCGGGTTGTGGGAAGTCGCCCGCCGCCCGTCGATCCTGTTGGCCGTGGACCCGCGCTTTGGCGCCGCTCTGTTGATGCATCATCCCTGGCATGGATTTGTGCTCCTCGGCTCGGTCGTGCTGGCGGTGACCGGAGCCGAGGCGCTCTATGCCGATATGGGGCATTTCGGCCGCTCCCCGATCCGTCGTGCCTGGCTGCGCTTTGTGTTCCCCGCACTGCTGTTGAATTATTTCGGACAAGGGGCATTGCTGCTCGGCAAACCCGCGGCGATCGCCAACCCGTTTTATCTGCTGGCCCCCGGCTGGGCGCTTTACCCGCTGGTGGTGCTGGCTTCGGCTGCCACCATTATCGCATCGCAAGCGGTGATTTCGGGCGCCTTTTCAATTACCCACCAAGCGGTGCAGCTGGGCTATCTGCCGCGCATGCTAGTTCGCCACACCTCCGAGGAGGAATTCGGCCAAGTCTATGTGCCGGCGATGAACGGGATATTGCTGGTCGCTGTGTTCGTTACCGTGCTCGGCTTTCGCTCTTCCGATGCGCTCGGCGGCGCTTATGGGATTGCCGTCACCGGGACGATGAGTGTGACGTCGGTGCTCGCTTTCGTCTATTTTCGCTGGGGTGCCGGCTGGCCGCTGTGGCGGCTTGTGCCGCTCTTCGCGCTGTTTTTGTTTGTCGATCTGTCGTTTTTTGGCGCCAACCTATTGAAGATCATCGACGGCGGTTGGTTTCCGCTGGTGATCGCCGGCTCGCTTTACGCGGTCATGATGACCTGGCTGTGGGGCCGGCAGCGGCTTGCGCTGCAGCGCGCGAGCGGTGCCTTGCCGCTCTCGACCCTGCTCGAGACGCTGAGGCCGGACAGTCCAGTGCGCGTGCCGGGCACCGCGATTTATATGACCGCACGGGTCGACAATGTGCCGGCGGCCCTACTTCACAATTTGAAGCACAACAAGATCTTGCACGAGCGCAATGTGTTGATGACGGTGCGCACCGACGACGTCCCGGTGCGGCCCGAGGCCGATCGGCTGCAGATCGGCCATCTGAGCCAGAATTTCCACACCGTGACGATCCGTTACGGGTTTCTCGAGGAGCCCGACATCCCGCGCGCCCTGGCGCTGTGCCGGGTCGGCGGGTTTCGCTTCAACCTGATGGAAACCTCGTTCTTTGTCGGTCGCGAAAAGATCGTCGCCAAAGGTCGCTCGGGGCTGATGCTGCCCATCAAAAAGCTGTTTGTGCTGTTGAGCAGTCTCGCTCTCGACGCCACCGAGTTCTTCCGCATCCCAGTGAACCGCATCGTCGAACTCGGCGGCCAGGTCGAACTCTGATCGGAAATTGTGGCGTCGCAGCCGGACCGAACGCCCACAGCCAAGGGTTTGTCTCGTCTTTTCTCGGCGCTGAAATTATAGCCAATCCACAGCAAAATTGCTTGCAGTTCCAGAATTCCGAGCTGCCACGGGGCCGCACCGGTCGGCATGACAGCAGTTGGCAACATGTTCAATTCGAGGGCCGGATCTCATAGGGGAACCCGCGCTCATCGGAGATTTTATCCCGTTCTCGCAGTGCGTTTCCGTAGCCCCTGATACGTTTGCCGTATCGCACGTCGCTGACCCAGGTCCCGGCCATGTAGTAGCGCTCAGAACCGGTCGCAGTGTCGGCGCGCACGATGATCCAATTTGAGCCGCTTACTCGCCTGCTCGGTGTGATGTTGTCGATGCTTCTATCTCGACGAAGCGACGACCAATTCGAGGCAGGGTAGTCCAAAGTAAGCGTTGCACAAGCAATAAGATAGACCAGTCCACATTTGACAAGGAAGTGACGATATGTCAGACGGTTTGATGACATATTGTATGATATGGTACGTATCAAGTAATTAATGTAGAAGCAATAAATAGGAGAGAGTGTTGCATGAAGTAAGGCGCAGAGCGATCGACGTTTACAAAAGGTCACAGCTATTGCTAGAAAGGGAATATCGCCGAGCCGATCATTGGCACGCGGCGGCAACGATGGCCAGGGTCGATTCTGCGTTGATGTCCTCCCCTGAGATCCGGGCAACGATGCTGGCTATTGCCGACAAATATGACCGTCTCGCTGCTATAGGAGAAGATCTTTACGCACGCCACTACGAGCCAGGTCTTAGTTTCGACGCGGCTGCTAACGTCGCTGATCCAGCGCCCATGCGTCTTCGTGTACTCAAAAACGCAGTGCCCTCGCTGAAACGCGTTACGATGCTATGCAGCGCCAACAGCATCAGGATGCTTGGTGCTATGAGCCGTCATTAGTTAGCGACGGCAACCGAACTCGGCCTATCGGTGCAGTTGCTGGGCGTCATGAAGCTGGCGATTTCGACCGGGCATTCGCCTCGACGGAGCGCGATATGCAGGAGGGGGTCATCATGGCGGCTGACGCGCAGGCAACCTTAATCGCAGGGGCATGTACGCTTTCGCCCGAGCGCACAAATTGCCGACGATCTATGAGACCGCCCTGTATGTGCGCGAGGGCGGGCTGATGTCCTATGGCCCCGATACAGAAGATGTCGCCGCACCCTCCGTAATTCACAGAAAGCCGCCGCCGTTCCGGCTCGTCTTCAACCTCAACACCGCTCAATCGATAAACCTGACCATTCCACGAAACCTAATCGCGCAGGCTGATGAGGTGATCGGATGACGCGCCCGTCGCGGCCGGCTTGGAAGAATGCCGTGCGGCTTGGAAGAATGCCGTGGGGCTAGAAGATTGCCGCGCGCTTTTTTCTTGAGGCCTCCCTTCGCGAGATCAACCCCTGCGTACAAGCGGAGTAATGAATGCGGCGATGTCCCTCATTGCTCGCTCTGGCTCTGACGCAATTCCACCAGCAACTGTCGTACCCGGCGCGCGGTCCGCAATTTGCGGGCGATGTCGGGGGCAAGGCGCAAATCGCCCTGCGCATCGAGCCAGCCAGCCTCGACATCGGGCGGCAGCTCACGCATTGCCTCGGCAAAGGCAAGAAAGATTTCCTCGACCTGACGCGCTTCGAGACGCCGTTCTGTGGCCACGCCGCGGCACCTCCGCTGCTTGCAAGCGCCATACACTAGAACGCGATGCGCCTGTCGTCGAGCGCCCCGCATTTGCCGCTGGCAATCGCACCTTCCCGCCGGCGGCCGGGGCGGCTAATATGGCGCCGGCTAAATCTTCACC
Organism: Allostellaceae bacterium; assembly: GCA_036495885.1. Classification (GTDB taxonomy): domain Bacteria; phylum Pseudomonadota; class Alphaproteobacteria; order ATCC43930; family CGMCC-115725; genus AP-15. Next base: position 3,908 of record DASXMC010000718.1, read on the forward strand.
AAATCCAGGAGGGACCAGATTATGGCCATCACCATGTATCACGCCTCGGTGCCGGTGTTTTTGCAATTGCTCACCGGCCTCAAAGGCACCCTCGACAAGGCGCAAAAGCACGCCGCTGAAAAGAAATGGGATGAGGCGACCGTGCTGAATCTGAGGCTTTATCCCGATATGTTCCCGCTGGCGCGCCAGGTCCGCCAGGCGAGCGAACATGCTTTCGGCGCCGGGCGCGCCGCCGGGGTCGAGGTACCGCAATTGCCGGCGATCGACAATTCGTGGGCTGAGATGCAGTCGAGGCTCGACAAGACCATTGATTTCCTGAAGGGTCTGCGCCCAGAACAGCTCGACGGCAAGGAAGATTCACAGGTGACGATCGGCGCTGGCGCTCAGCAGCGCAGTTTCCGGGGCCAAGTGTACCTGTATCACTTCGCGATGCCGAACTTTTACTTCCACACGACAACAGCATACAACATCCTGCGCTCGCTCGGGATCGAGATCGGCAAACGCGACTTCATGGGCCCGATGCCGTCATAAGGACGGTCAATGGCTGATCTGCGCCGACGGGATCGGTCAGCTACTTAAAGCTCCGGCAAAGAGGCTTGGCAAAAGAGCCGAAAAGAAAAGAAAGTCATTCCGGGGCGCGGGCAAGGCCCGCGAGCCCCAAGGGGCATCCCGGAATGACCATTTTCGGCTAATATTGGCCGTGCGGCTCGAGGCCGAAGGCGTGCTGGCCGTACATCGTGCCGACCGCGTCCCAATTGAGGCTGACATGACGGGCAACGGCGTTGACGTCGCGCCAGGCACGCTGGATCGGGTTTGAGAGCTGCAGCCCCGCACCACCGGTCGAGGCGTTCAGCGCTTCGACCGCCTGTTGGGCGAGCTTGGTGGCATAGGCCTGGTCCCGGCGCGCGCGGATGCGGTCGGCGACGGTGATCTCGTCGCCGGCGCGCAGCTTGGCCATGGCGTTCTTCAGGTTGGTCATCAGGATCAGCTCGGCGGCTTCGGCGGCGGCCGAGGCTTCGGCAAAGCGCAACTGCACCGTCGCGAATTCGGCCATCGCCAGCCCGCCGCCGGCGAGCGCCCCGCGGGTGGTGCGGCCGGTCGTCATCTCCAGGTAATCCGCAAGCGCCCCCTTGGCGGCGCCAACCGCGGTCGAGGCCAGCATCGAGGCGCCCAGCACCAATAAAGGCAGGCGGTAAACCGGGTTTGGGTGATGATCGGCGCCGGCAGTGCGACCGGCGCGGGTGTCGGCAAAGCGCAATACGCGATGCTCGGGCACAAAGGCATCGTCGATGATGATGTTCTTGCTGCCGGTGCCGCAGAGGCCATAGACGAACCAGTTGTCCTCGACCGCGACATCGGCGATCGGCAACAGAAAAAAAGCGCCCTCGGCAGGGGCGGCGGCGCCGGATGCTGGCGGCTTGATAAAGGCGCCGAGCCGGATCCAGCTCGCGTGGTCGACACCGCTGGCGAACGACCACTTGCCGCTCAGGCGATAGCCGCCGGCGGCCGGGATCGCGGTGCCGGTCGGCGCAAAGCAGGCGCAGCTGAACGGGTCGGCGCCGTTGCCCCATAATTCGCGCTGGGTTTCGCTCGGGTAATGCCCGAACGAAATGCCGTTCGACAGGGCGCCATTGACCGCCCAGCCGGTCGAGGCGCAGGCGGCCGAGATCGTCAACGCGATTTCGAGCGCCACCGTGGGGTCGAATTCGAAGCCGCCGAATTCGCGCGGCCGGGTCGTGCGCAGCAATTCAGCCTCGCGCACCTTGGCGATGATCTCGGACGAAATCCGGCGGTTGCGCTCGGTCTCCTCGGCGCGCGCCCGGATTTCGGGCACAAGCGCGCGGGCGCGGGCGATCAGCTGCTCTGGGCTCGGCGGTTCGGCGAGGCGGCGGAACGCAGCACTGGACATTCGAGTCTCCGATCGGGCGAGCGCGGGTCGCGTGCGCAGGTGTGACACACTGCCCAACCACGCCAGGGCCCACGCATAGCGCTGCCGGCAGCGGGGTTCAATCCTCGACGATGCGTTCGGGCTTGAGGCGGCGCAGCCGAGCGTATTGCTTCAGATCCCTCGGGGAAGTGTCGGCGGATCTCTCCTTCTAAAGCCGCCCTCTGTGCCGCGCCGCCGGTCAAATCGACCTGGAAACCCAGTCACTAGTGGCAGGTGTGGTCATTGGGCCTGCCTCGGTGATAGAAATAACCGGAGCCGAATGTGTTTACGATTCGTTTTCGTTTTAGTGCGCGAGCCGGCAACGACTCCAATCCACTCGAGCGCGGGGAGGCGGGTGAGCGATGGCCACACTCGACGACATCGTTGCGGCGGCGGCAAAGGTGTTCCGCACCAAAGGTTATCACGCCGCCACCGTGCGCGACATCGCCGACGAAGTCGGCATCCTCAAGGGCAGCCTCTACCACCATTTCGAGAGCAAGGAGGCGCTCTTATACCTCGTCGTCAAGGAGCCGATCGCGCAGCTGCAGCAAACGATCGCCGCGATTGCCGAGGCCCCGCTGCCGGCCACCGAAAAACTGCGGCGAGCGATTTTGGCGCATCTCGAAGCCTTCGACCGGCATTACCCGCACCTCTTTGTCTATCTCCGCGAGCGCGAGGCGGTAAAACGGCGGTTCCGCGAAATGATCGGTTTTTCGCCAAAGGAATATGAGCGTTGCTGGCAGCGGATCCTGAGCGAGGGGGTCGCGCAGGGTGAATTTCGTCCCGATCTCGACATTCAGGTGACCTCGTACGGGCTGCTCGGCATGCTGAACTGGCTCTATAAATGGTACGATCCACAGGGCCGGCTCAGCGTGCGGCAGGTGGCCGAGCAGTTCACCCACCTGGCGCTGGCCGGTCTCGCCGCCCCCGAGGAGCACCCAGGCCACTAGCTCACATCGATCGCCACCGGCCTCACCTCTCCAAATCGCTGTTTTCGTCCGGTTCTCGGCATCGTTGCTGTTGCACGTAGCTCGGCCATTCAAATCTCATAGATAGCGGCAAATCAGGACACCCTCACCGTTTGCCGGTACCTTGGTGCTCAAATGGCCAATGGGAGGCGAGATGTCCGGCAACGTCATCAGCATACCAATTGGTGACGGCCGCAGCTTCGACGGCTATCTCGCGGTTCCGGCGGCCGGGAGCGGCCCCGGGATCGTGCTGTTTGCCGAGGATTGCGCCGAGGCTGAG